>JAQIBF010000104.1 GCA_027859195.1 Helicobacteraceae bacterium | reverse complement strand
TTGCAGTGGTTAAGCCACCAAGCTAAAAAGGGTAAGCTTACGCTTCCTCTTTTTGTCTTCTAAGCGCATCGAGGCCAATTGTGAAATTCGCAACTGGAGCCATCCATGTAGCAGCAAGCATTCCAAGTAGCTCTTCGCGTCCTGGAAGTTTTGCAAACGCTTCGATTTTCGTTGCGTCAGAAGCTGTACCGTCAAGGTATCCAGCTTTGATCACAAATTTACCTTCGTTAGATTTGTCACTAGCGAAGTCTGCAGCAATTTTAGCAGCAGAGACAACATCTTCTGACCATATAAAGATATTTGTATCTTTTAGTTCAAGACCTGTCATCTTTGCATTACCAAGAGCAACATGTGCCAAGCTATTTTTTATAACTTGTACTTTTACATCTTTAGCACGTGCAGATTTACGAAGCGTTTCTAGTTGAGGAACAGTTAAACCTCTGTAATCACAAACGATGACAGCTGCTTTTGCTTCAAATGATGCAGTAAGTTCAGCTATCAGTTCAGCTTTTCTAGATTTTAGCATTATAATTCTCCTTTCCAGACTTTAACTTCAAGAGGGGCGGGAAAGGCCGATTAAGCTTACTGCAAACACAGCAGAAACCCCCAGCTATCATTAGTCCAAGTAGTTCAGATCCAAATAATGATCAATCGATCATATTACGAAATCTTTAGTTTGAAAATCCATTGATTTTAAAATAAAAATGTCTGTTTTTTGAACAAGAAACGCGATTATAGCAAAAATATCTTTAAATAAAATAATATTGCTTATTAATAGCAGCGATCATGAAAGTGAGTGTACTCACTTTCACAAAAAAAGTTAAATTATTTAATATCCATTAGTTCGCTAGTATCAAACTTAATAGCTGGGCTCATTGTTAATGAAAGTGCAGCATTTTTGATATAACGGCCTTTGGCTGAAGCCGGTTTTTGTTTATTGATAGCCGATACCAACGATCTGATATTTTCTTCAATCTTATCAGCATCGAAACTTGCTTTACCGATACCAGCGTGGATGTTACCTTTTTTGTCAACACGGAAAGCAACTTGGCCACCCTTAACATTTTTGACTGCAGTTGCAACATCTGGCGTTACAGTACCAGTTTTAGGGTTAGGCATCATACCTTTTGGCCCTAGAATACGACCGATCTTACCAACAAGACCCATACAATCTGGTGCAGCAACTACGATATCGAAGTTGATGTTACCTTCTTGGATCTGCTCTACTAGATCGTCTGTACCAACAATATCAGCACCGGCAGCTCTAGCTTCATCAGCTTTAGCGCCCTTAGCGAATACTGCAACACGAACTGTTTTACCAGTACCGTGTGGAAGTACGATCGCACCACGAATCATCTGGTCAGCGTGACGAGGATCAACATTAAGGTTAATTGCAATTTCAACAGTCTCGTCGAATTTAGCAGATGTTAGTTCTTTAATAAAAGTAGCTGACTCAGCTACAGAATATTTTTTTGTACTGTCAATTTTTTCTGACAGTTGTTTATAGCGTTTACTTGCCATTTTGATTCTCCATTATAAATCTGCCGCAAAGTTTAAAATCACTGCGGTCGATGATTATCACCTTTTTTACAAAAGGTCTTATAACTCGTTAGTCTAGCCTACGATCTCTACACCGATTGAACGGGCAGTACCAGCTAATGTATTTGCAGCTTGATCTTCGTCGTCAGTGTTAAGATCAGCGATCTTAGTTTTAACAATTTCCATCAGTTGCGCTTTAGTAATCTGACCTACTTTGTTTTTAAGTGGGTTGTCAGTACCTTTTTTAAGACCTGCTGCTTTCATAAGAAGAGCAGATGCCGGTGGCTGTTTTGTGACAAAAGTGAAACTTTTGTCTGCATATACTGTAATAATAACAGGAACTTTAAATCCTGCCTTATCTTTTGTTTTTTCATTGAATGCTTTACAGAATTCCATGATGTTAACACCACGTTGTCCTAGTGCAGGTCCGACCGGTGGTGCCGGGTTTGCTGCGCCGGCTTGAATCTGGAGTTTAATATAACCCGTAACTTTTTTTGCCATAGTTGTTTTCCTTTTTTGAGATTAAATAATTTTTTCGACCTGTGAATATGAAATATCCACAGGTGTTGAACGACCAAAGATCGAAACGTTTAGTTTTAGCGTGCCATGATCTACATCATACTCATCAACTGTACCCGTAAAGTTAGCGAATGGACCATCAACAATACGTACCATCTCACCATTTTCAAAATAAACTTTAGGTTTAGGTGCTGGACGGTTGTTAACACGATCCAAGATCGTATTAATATCACTATCGCTTAACGGTGTCGGCACATTGGCCTCGCCAATAAAACCAGATACTTTCGGAACAGCCTGTATCATCGTCTGTAGTTCAGTATCCAGATCGATATTTATAAAAACATAACCTGAATAAAGTGAACGCTCAGAGATCTTCTTCTTACCGTTTTTCATCTCAACAACATCTTCTGTCGGGACGATGACTTCTGCAATCTTGTCTTGTAGATTATTCTCTGCTATAAGATTCAAAATTGCTTCACGTACTTTACGTTCGCTACCGTAGGTCTGAATTGAGTACCATTTGTGTGCCATAACTAAACCCTTAACCTAAAATTGCCGAAAGAACTGATGACATCAAAAGATCAACCAGTGCCAAGAATATCGAAACAACAGTCACAACCAAGAAAACAGCAAAAAATGCCTGTTTGACCTGCCCTTTAGTTGGGAAGATAACTTTTGCTAATTCACTTTTTGCATTTCTAAACGTGCTTTTCATCATCTGTTTCCTCTTTACATTTCCAATCAATAGAGCCCAAAAGCTGTATTAATTGTAAATGCCAGTATTTATTGTTGGCAGGCGATGGGGGACTCGAACCCACAACACCCGGATTTGGAATCCGGTGCTCTACCATTGGAGCTAATCGCCTAGACTAGTAAATGTAGTTGGAGAAAACTCCAACTACAACATCAAAAAAGAGAAATTATTATAATTTCATCTCTTTATGCGGTGTGTGCTCACGACACCATTTACAGTATTTAGTCACTGTAAATTTTTCTGTGTGAGTCTTTTTGTTTTTAGATGTGTGATAGTTACGACGTGTACACTTTTCACAACCTAAGTGGATAGTTTCTCTCATATTGTCTACCTAAATAAAAATTCACTTCCCGAAGGAAGCGACATCAATTACTTGATGATTTTTGCAACAACACCAGCGCCGACTGTACGTCCACCTTCACGGATAGCGAAACGAGTTCCCTCTTCCATTGCGATTGGAGCGATAAGTTCAGCAGTAATGCTTACGTTGTCACCTGGCATAACCATCTCAGTACCTTCTGGTAGAGTGATTGCACCTGTTACGTCTGTTGTACGAACATAAAACTGTGGACGGTAGTTAGTGAAGAATGGAGTATGACGTCCACCCTCCTCTTTACTAAGTACATAGATCTCAGCTGTAAAAGTCGTGTGAGGAGTAATTGTGCCTGGCTTACAAAGGACCTGACCACGTTCTACGTCATCTTTACCGATACCACGTAGAAGAACACCACAGTTGTCACCAGCAAAAGCTTGATCCATCTCTTTACGGAACATTTCGATACCAGTTACAGTAGTTGCTTGAGTAGTTCTAACGCCTACGATTTCGATTGGCTCACCAATTTTAATTGTACCACGTTCGATACGACCCGTTACAACTGTACCACGTCCAGAGATCGAGAATACATCCTCAACTGGCATTAGGAAGTCTCTATCTGTTTCACGAGTAGGCTCAGGAATGTACTCATCAACTGTTTTCATTAGTTGCTGAATTTTTGCTGACCACTCACCAAGAGTACCAGTTTTAGCTTCTTCCAGTGCTTTAAGAGCAGAACCGGCAGTGATTGGAGTATCGTCACCTGGGAACTCATACATGTCAAGTAGTTCACGGATTTCCATCTCTACTAGTTCAAGAAGTTCTTCATCATCAACCATATCTTCTTTGTTCATGAAAACAACGATGTACGGAACACCTACTTGCTTAGAAAGAAGAATGTGCTCACGTGTTTGTGGCATTGGGCCATCCGCTGCAGAAACAACAAGAATAGCACCATCCATTTGAGCAGCACCAGTAATCATGTTCTTAACATAATCCGCGTGACCTGGACAGTCAACGTGTGCATAGTGACGTACATCTGTTTCGTACTCTACGTGTGAAGTAGCAATCGTGATACCACGTTCGCGTTCTTCAGGAGCATTATCGATTTGATCATAATCCATAAGTGCTGCACCGTTAGTTACTGCAAGTACCGCTGTGATAGCTGCTGTAAGTGTAGTTTTACCATGATCTACGTGACCGATAGTACCAATATTGACGTGTGGTTTATTACGTTCAAATTTTGCTTTTGCCATAGTGTCCTCCGACTTTTTGTAAATTGAGATGGGATTGTACCTAAAAACTATTCAATTATTGCTTATAACTTTAAATTTTAGTGAAAACGTTTCGCTACTGCTTAGATGGAGCTCACACCGGGAATTGAACCCGGGACCTCTTCCTTACCAAGGAAGTGCTCTACCGCTGAGCCATGTGAGCGAAAATCACAATATTTTTAAAATTTATAAACCAAAGCAATAAATGCATAGTTCTTGTGTACATAATTATTGTTAAAAGATTAGTGATTAGATAGAAATAAGTAGAAGTATAAAGTTATTGTACTTCAGCTCCCAGAGGGATAATACTATTTTTCAATGGAGCGGGTGAAGGGACTCGAACCCTCGACCCTCAGCTTGGAAGGCTGACGCTCTAGCCAACTGAGCTACGCCCGCGTCATCATTGATGGTGGTGAGAAGAGGAGTCGAACCTCTGAACCCGTAGGGAGCGGATTTACAGTCCGCCGTCGTTGGCCACTTGACTATCTCACCATCTTTAGTTGTATTAATCTGGTCTAACACTGTTTCTAATATTCGAAATCAAATGGTGCCGACACGAGGATTCGAACCCCGGGCCTGCTGATTACAAATCAGCTGCTCTAGCCAACTGAGCTATGTCGGCATCTGAAATCGAGCTGCAATTATAGGCACTTTTGTTTTCAATGTCAAGGGCTTTTGAACTAAAAGTGAATATTCTTGCCATCTTTTAAAATCTCTACCTTCCAAGAACACTTTTTTCCAGAGTTTTTAATGCACTAAAAGTAGTTCAGGCCTCACTGATGTGCTCTCTTTGGCCAAAGCACCCCCTGCACGTATGTAAGCGATATCCGATATATGACCTCAATGTGAATGGGTCAACCAGATCTTTCCATCTCTGCTACAGCCTCTTTCATCGGTCGGGGCAGGTTACCCGCATCGATGGCATTATGACATCGATCAAATAGGCACGTTCTTTAGCTATAATTTCGCAAAAAAGAGTCTCCATGTTATACACTTTATTCTCCCCATCAGAAGGAAAACTTACAGGTGGGACCGCCACAGACAAAAGTGACATTCTCTTTGGTTATGCACCGCGCACAGAGATACTGACCGTCTACAACACCCTTATCAACTCCGGAGACATGGAAGCGGTCAAAGCCCTTTTCGGGATTAAAAAAGAGAGTGACATCACACCCTATATCGAAGATATTTTCACTGCCCCGAAGATGGCGGCAATCGAGCGCTACAGCGGTGTTGCTTTTGGATACCTGGAGTATAAAAGCCTCTCACCCGCGGCACAAGAGTATCTTAAAAAGCAGGTACTCATCTTTTCGAACCTCTACGGCCCGATCCTGGGCGGCGACCTCATCGCCAACTACAAAGTCAAACAGGGTAACAATATCGGAGAAATCGCTCCCGACAAATTCTACAAAGAGCGTTTCTCTTACCAGCTTGACCTGCAGCTGATGGGGCACGAGATCCTCGATCTCCGTGCCGGCTACTATGACAAGTTCTATAAAACAGCACAGAACTACACCACACTTAAGTTTCTAAAAGGCGGTAAAACCGTCAGTCACTGGGCAAAAGCCTATCGGGGTATTGTCTTGCGTGAGATAGCCAAACACCAGATCGATTCATTGGATGACTTTATGAAGCTAGAGATCGAGACGCTGAAAGTCGAAGAGATCAAAGAGGTCAAAAACAGAAGAGAGATCGTCTACAATATCCTCGACTAATCAACCTCTTGCTCAGATGGCCGCCACGAGATAGAGACCATTTTTGCGATCACGATCGCAAGGTAGAGCTGGCCGAAGACCGCTTCCATGACCGAGAGCATTCTTGCCTCTGAACTCTTGGGAACGATATCGCCATACCCCAGTGTCGTCAACGTCGTATAACTGTAATAGGTAAACTCCACCACCTCTTTAGCAGCGGCTCCATATGTCGGCATCTCAAATGCGGCACCGTTAAAATGGTGCAACAGCATAAAACCATAGGCCCAGATCAAGCCTGCAATAAGATAGATGTTGATGGCACCGAAGACAGTGTTGTTGGTCACTTTATGGGTGTGGATCATCTCCACAACGATCAGATAGAGAAGATAGAGAAAGAAGATCACCATTGCCCCGTAAGAGGCCACAAAGGTGTAGTTGTTCTGGTAGATGCTGTCCAGCCAAGTCGCCAAGAGAGTCGGTACGACAAAGAAGATATCGAGAAGATAGAGACTGCGGGTGTGACGGGAGCTGAAGACCAGGTAGAACATCACAAAGGTGTATTGACCGACCAGTGCAAAACGCAGCAGCGGCATAGCGTTGACAAAAGGGAGTAAAAAGAGCACCCCTGCCAGTGAAAAAAAGAGAATATAGTTGTCATATTTACGACTTAACATCAGCTTCATCTTGCCTCTTTTATCTTGAGATACTCAGACCGAAACCGACCTGATTGACATGTCGGTCATAATCTATCAGGCTCTGTCCATACCCTGTAGACGCCTGTAGATAGAAAAAGACATTATCACTCAAAGGCAGCGGGTGACTCATCTCAAGCTCACCCGAAAAATGCCCGCTTTTGAAACTTTGACGCATGGTGACTCTAGTCAATAACTTTTCGCGGATATAGGCAATCTCAAGAGAGCCCTGCCCGTAGAAGTCTTCAATATCAGGATTGTCATTCGTCGCATAGTCTTCTTCTATACGGTGCCACACGGTCAGCTCTCCGAAAAAATTATTCCACTGAAAATAGCCCCGAATATAGAGACGGTTCCACGAGCGCGAACGTGACCCTTCATAAGGACCGTCTTCACGAACACGTACGGTTGAATTGCTGTCTGGCTGGCCGTTGGATGAGTGTTTATAGCCAAAAGAGATCGCCTTCATACCGATAGAATCAAGCTTATGGTAAAAAGGAAAGGTAACAAAAAGCTCCGGTTTATAGTTGATCTCCCTGAAGGGGGAGGACTCTATAAAAAGCTGCCAATAGGAGGTTTGGGTATAGGCTCCGGTCCACATCTGTGTAAACCCGAACCAGTCTGTCACATAATCTGCACGAACAGAGATCTGGAATTTTGTCTCTGTATGGATGTAGTGCGTACCGTCAATGGTAGGGTCTTGCAGTGCGGGGTCGCCTTTGGGCGATTTATCCGTATAGGAGACGATCCAGTAATTCGGATAATAGGCGCGCAGGCCGAATTTTCCGTTTGCCATTTGAACAAGGGTGTTAGTCGACTCCTCGCTGTCCAGCGGATCGAGATTGCTGTAAAGCGTCTCATAGATCTTCTCCATGTTACTCTTTGAGAGTTCCCACTTTGCCGCTTTTTTATACCAGTAGATCGCCTTGTTCGGATCGACTTCGACACCCTTACCGTTTTCGTGCATCCACCCCAGTTTATATGCGGCTTCCGGATTCTCTTCCTTACTGGTGCACTCTTTATATAGCTTAGACGCTTTTTCATACTCTTCATTTTGGAAATAGGCTTCAGCTTCGTTCATCTTATCATTAGCCTGCAAGCTAATGACAAAAAAGAAGAGAAAAAAGATACGAAACATTATGTGGACTCTTTGTAGAAAAATATTATAATACGCCAATTATAGTATAGTGAACCTCTAAACCAACCTCCCCGAAGGAATTACAGTGAACATTGAAGCGATCGAACAAACACTGGACTCAGAACTAGCTGTTGCTCTCTATTTCAGTGCACCAACCTGCAATGTCTGCCATGCACTTAAACCAAAACTCCTAGCTGCTTTCGAAACAAACTTGCCGCTGCTGCAGGTTATAAGTGTTGATATCTCTGAAACACCACAAATCGCCTCAAACTTCAGCGTCTTTACAATACCTACCCTATTGATCTATCTTGATGGTAAAGAGTTCTTGCGTAAAAGCCGTCATATGAGTGTAGATCAGGTGATAGAAGAGATCAAACGCCCTTACGACATGATGACGTCGTAATATTTTATTGAAGAGTTGCCAAGTTCACCTTGGATTCCTTGTCTGTTATCTATGCCATAAAAGCAAGCAGGGCTGCTGTTACAGCAACATTTAGTGATTCAACCCCTCTTTGCATCGGAATCGACAGAGATGCATTACAAAGTCTAGAGACCTCAGCACTCACCCCTTCACTCTCGTTGCCCAACACAAAGACAACGCGCTTACTCATTTTAACACTGTAAATGTCATCTTTAGCATGAGAGGAGAGCGCATAGATCTCACTGTCTTGTGCTAATACTGACAAAGGGGCTTCCAGTGTCTTACAGTAGAAAATCGGGATCTTAAACAGCGTCCCCGCACTCGCCTTGATAACAAGGGGTGAGATCTTCGCACTGCTGTTGGTCGGCAGGATGATGCCGTCGATCTTACCCGCGGCAGCCGAGCGCACGATCATTCCAAGGTTTTGCGGGTTTTGCACACCATCAAGAGCCAACAGACGAAATTCACTACCTAAAACCTCTTCTATCTTTTCACTTTTCTGGTAGTTGGGCGCGATAATATCAATCGCGACACCCTGATCCTGCTTGGCATTTTTGGAGATACGTGAAAGCTGCTCTTTAGAGTGCATCTTAATCTCTACTCCGCGTCGTTGTGCAGCACCTTTTATCTCAAGGATCACACCTTCATCACGGTTGCTGGTGGCAAGATGCAGTTTATGTATCTGTATCGTATCGTCATCAAGGATCTCGGTAACAACATTGCGCCCATACAGTGTTATGATACTGTTAAAAAAAGCTTTTTTATCTAAATATTCTTGAGAGTCTTTCACAAATAAACCTATCTTTAATATGTCACATTATATCCACATTTATTTTTCTTAAAATATATAAATAAAGGGTTTCTCATTAATATTCTGCATATTGTTGAGTGTTATCCTGACTAGAGGAGTTTCCATGTTGCGTATTACTATTAAAAACGGTCATCTTTTAAAAGATGGTTATGAAGTCGAACTCTCACAATGTCTATTAAGCACAAAGGTCAAAGAGGTTTTTCAATACCTTCTTAACAACCATATTAACTTTAATTTCGAAAAGAGAGATAAGCAGATATCATTCTCAGCCATTCGTCCCGATCTTAAAAATCGGCTTATCAATGCCCTTATGGCTGATAAACTTATCCGTCATCGAGGATCAACGTCTGCCTAATTTTTTAGACAATTCAGAAATCAAAGTTAGCACCTAAACTTAAGTTCAACCCTTCTAGACCATTACCCCGAGAAACACTTGGTTCGATAAAATAGCGATAGACATAGCCACTTTTTTCTGGTGTATTCCAATAAATACCCAATCCTACTGTCGCATAACTGTTTACCTGAGTCACTGTAGCCAGATCACCCCAGATATAGTTTCCCTTCGCATAAGGTTCTAAAGTCAAATGCATATCATGGTAACAATAGATTGTGTCCGTCTCAAAACCCAGTGTCAACGATGCAACGGATGTCTGCGAATGCAAAGAGACAACATCGCCAACCACCCCTTCGACAATATCAGTAAAATTCAATTCGGAGAGCGTTTTATACAGTTTGTAATTGAGCTGTGTATAGATATCGTATCCTCTGTATTTTCGTCGATATCGATACGCTGCAAAAATTTTATACGAGTAGTTGTCATTGAAGCCATCAGAAAAAAAATTCTCCACGTCACTACTGCTTAAACCGTCTTTATCGCGCACAGTAATACCAACACGCGAATAAAGTATTTCGCCACCGAACAGCAGATTGGAATGTTCTGTAGCCCGATATCTCAGTCCACCGCCAATACCCCCAACGTAGGTCTGCAAGCGGTTATCAAGCTGCAGCAATGTTCCATTTACATCGACAGCAGCATCGCTTCGGGTGTCGCTATAGGCAATATCCAAGGCCATAAACAGGTTTGTATTCTCAGTCAGTGGATCAAAATGATTGAGGAGATGTAGATTGTACATCCGCATTACTGTATCGATCTTAGTAAAGCGGTAGACCCCTGAGCTCAGACCGTCCTGTGATGTCAAGACCATCGCCGCATTCACGGTGGCAAGGTAGGCATCCTGCGCTAACTGTTCCTTAAGTGTTTCTGCCGTGAGTGATGAGAGAAATAAAAAGAGAAGAAAGAGTATACGCATAGACCATTATACTTTTTTAGCCAGGTTCCATTTTAGAACCATATACCCCAGCACTCCTGACAATAAGGATCCCATCAAAATACCGATCCGTTCATCCGTCATGTTGATACAGGTGCCCTCTGCACATTCAAAAGCAAGTGAGCCGATAAAAAGACTCATAGTAAATCCTATGCCCCCTAAAATTGCGACCCCGAAAAGATGCCCGTAATGCAATCCGTCAGGCAGCTTCCCAAATCCAAGAATAATGGCCAAAAGACTGAAACTAAAGATCCCGATCTGCTTTCCTAAAAAGAGTCCAAGTGTTATCCCAACCGTGATATTGTCTACAAAGTCTTTTGAACTGACACCACTAAAGTTGACACCTGTATTGACAAAGGCGAACAACGGCAAGATCACGTAATTCACCGGACCATGCAAAGACTCTTCAAGCTCATGAAAGCTCTTTTTATTGTTTCGAAGCGGGATCAAAAGCCCGACGATGACACCGGCTATCGTTGCGTGAACACCGGATTTCAAAACCGCAGCCCAGACGATAATACCGATCAGAATATAGGCTGTATTATTCGTAACGCCACGCCAATTCATGATTATAAGCACAAGAATAAAAAAACCTGAAACAGCCAAGGCGGATGTCGACAAACCATGTCCGAAGAACAGAGCAATCACAATGATCGCTCCAAGATCATCGATAATCGCCAGGGCCAGTAAAAAGATCTTCAGTTCTGCCGGCACACGTTTGCCCAAAAGAGAGAGTATTCCCAATGCAAAGGCGATATCTGTTGCCATAGGAATAGCCCATCCCTGCATGCCGATCGGATCCCCCCAATTAAAAGCAGTGTATACAAGCGCAGGTACGACCATACCGCCTATCGCTGCGAAAGCGGGAACAATCACCTTGGATATATGATTCAAACTCCCTTCGAGCACTTCGCGTTTGATCTCGAGACCGACCATAAAGAAGAAAACAGCCATCAGACCATCATTAACCCACAGTAAAAGCGGTTTTGCTATAGCAAATTCATGGATACTGACAACAACAGGGATGTCCAAAAAGTTTTGATAAAGATGTGCTAAAGGGCTATTTGCAAGTAACATCGCTGAAATCGTTGCCAAGATCAACAAAACACCTACTGCAGATTCGCCTTTAAAAAAGTTGAGTAGGGATTGTCTAAGTACAACCATAAAAGCAGTCCTGATTTTTTGTTATCTTAATGATACTCTAATATGGTCAATATATCTAAAACCGTAGAAGTATCAACGCCAAATGGCGATGATGCAGTGGAGAGAAATTTAGATCTTTGAAACGATCGATTCAGCGGTAAATCCAAATTTTTTGAACAGTTCTCCAGCAGGTGCGGAAGCTCCGAAGCTGTTCATGTTGATCAACTCATCTGCAAGCTTGTACCACTCCATACCACGTGCGGCTTCAATGGCAACAGTTTTCGTACCGGGTTTGATCACAGAGTCCATATAGGCACTATCTTGCTCAATGAAAAGGTCGAAACATGGTACTGAAACAACATTTGCCTTTGTCCCTTTTTCAGCCAATTTCGCTTGAACTTCAAGTGCAAGACCGACTTCAGAACCAGATGCCATCAACGTGTAGGTTGCATCAGCTTCTTCAGCCAAAAGGTATCCACCTTGACGAGCAGAACCTACTTTGGCTTCCGCAAGGATCGGTAATGTTTGGCGGGAACAGACAAAGGCTGACGGCGATGTTTTCATCTCCAGTGCCTGCTGCCAAGCTGCCACATTCTCAGCACCGTCTGCCGGACGCCATACGTAGAAATTAGGAAGAGCACGGAACTGAGAAAGGTGTTCAATAGGCTGGTGCGTCGGACCATCTTCACCGACACCGATACTGTCATGTGTCCAGACATAGAAGTTCTGGATACCGCTCAATGCAGCGATACGTGCTGCCGGCTTTAGGTAGTCCGAGAAGACAAAGAACGTTGCCGAGAACGGCAGTATCGGTCCGTAAAGGGCCATCGCATTCGTAATCGAAGCCATTGCATGTTCACGGATACCGAAGTGGATGTTCTTACCCTTAGGGAAATCGCCCATGTTCTTCAGTTCGGTCTTGTTGGACGGACCTAGGTCTGCCGAACCGCCGATAAAGCCCGGGATCGCTTTGGCAATAGCATTCAGGATAATGCCGTTGGTGCCGCGTGTTGCATCCGCTTTCTCAAATGCCGGCCACTGAATACGTGAGAAATCAGGTGCAAGCAAAGCATCAAGCGCTTCATTCTGCTCCATAAGAGGCAGGGTTTTAAGCGAGTGTTTCCATGCACGTTCCGCCAGGTCGCCCTCTTCGATGGCACATCTAAAACGGGCCAGAACATCTTCCTGTACAAAAAATGTCTTCTCCGGATCAAAACCGGCACGTTCTTTGGCCGCTTTAATGATCGCATCGCCTAAAGGCGCACCGTGGGCATGGTGTGAACCTTCCAACTCGCCGGCACCTTTTGCAATAACCGTATTAGCAATAATAATAACGGGCTTGGTCGCTGTTTTTGCTTTTGTAATTGCACTGTCAATCTCTTCAAAATCATGACCGTCTATCTCAAGGACTTCCCAGTTTTGAGACTCAAAACGTTTGCGGATATCTTCTGAGATACTAAGGTCTGTTGAACCTTCGATCGTAATACGGTTTGAGTCATAGATACAGATAAGGTTGTCAAGTTTCAGGTGTCCAGCCAACGAAGCTGCTTCATAAGAAAGACCCTCTTCAAGATCACCGTCACCACAAAGAACATAGACGTTGTGATCGATGACCGCAGCTGCATCAGAATTAACCTGTGTTCCGACATATTTACTTGCCATAGAAAAACCGACCGCATTAGCAACACCCTGCCCAAGAGGGCCTGTTGTGATCTCAATCCCCGATGTATGTCCATACTCAGGGTGACCCGGTGTCTTTGAGTCAAGTTGACGGAAATTTTTTAGATCATCTACCTCAAGACCATATCCCCATAGGTAATACAGTGAATAGATAAGCCCTGTCGCATGTCCACCGGAGAAGACAAGACGGTCGCGGTTTAACCAAGCAGGATTTTTAGGGTTATGAGAAAGGTGTTCGCTTAGTACCACTGCGATGTCTGCAAGGCCCATAGGGGCACCTGGATGACCTGAGTTCGCTGCTTGGACCATATCGGCTGCTAAAAAACGGATACTATCGGCCATTTTTTGGCGTATTGTATTTGACATTATAATTCCTTATCTCTTACTATATTTTTACGTTAGTGAAGTAAAAACCCCAATAACTACGCTAACGCTAAATGCACTTCAGCAGTGCACTCACGTTGCGCTTATAATTTTAATTCTACTGAAGTAAAAACCTGACTACTCTATTTATGTCTATTGATATAGGCATTGAGTATTGGTGACAATTTACGCTGTAAATTCTCATCAAAACTCTGTAGCTGTTCTTCTATCTCTAACGCTAGTGTATTTGCTTCTTCCATCGCTTTTTCTAAACCTAAGAGTGTGACAAAACTATTTTTCGCTTCATCATTGTTGGTTGTTTTTCCCGCTTCTTCATCACTCTGTGTCACATCTAAAATATCATCTTGGATCTGAAAGAGCAGCCCTATTTTAATGCCGAAGTCATAAATTGGTTTTTCCAACTCTTTTTGACAGGCAATGATCGCACCCATCTCTAAAGCACAGGCGATCAGTTTACCGGTCTTGTTAATGTGAAGCAGTTTGATCTGCTCAAGCGTAAGCGGTTGGTTCTCAAAATGACAATCAATAGCCTGACCAAGTACCATACCGCCGACGCCGCCATTACTGGAGAGTGAACGGATAAGCTTCACTCTTATTGCGTCAGAGAATGGCGCATTTGAAAGCACTTCAAAAGCATAGGTGTTGAGGGCATCACCCACCAAGATAGCTGTAACTTCATCAAAACGTTTATGCAGCGTCTTGTGCCCGCGGCGCAAATCGGCATCGTCCATAGCCGGTAGATCATCATGAATAAGCGAATAGGTGTGGAGGAGTTCAATAGCATATGCACCATGGAGTGCACCGTCGAGCAGCAGTTCATTGTAGGCACTGACAACAGCTAAAAGAAGCGCAGGCCGAAAACGTTTTCCGCCTGCTTCGAGCATAGAATAGAGTGCTTCCTCATAATGAGGGTGAAAACTGGGTGCAACCGGTCTATGCGCTGCTATAAATGCTTCAAACTGCTGCATCTCTATCCTCTACTTTTGATGCGGAATTTTACCATATTAATAATGAAAATTAAGACCCAGCTCAAGCATCAGTGAATGATCGGAAAGTTCTACGTTTTGTGTGTCCGGAGTATCGAGGTTGTAGTTACCCCACATACGGTATTTATAAACCATGCCCAGTTGAAATTCTGTCGTCTCAGACATACGCAAAAATGTTCCTGCACCGAAGGTTAAACCGACATTGGATGCCCATGATTGCGCATAACCGTCCAGAGACATAAACTCATAGTCCATGCCGCCTTTTAGATACGGCAGCGTAGAGGACCCTTTTTCACTGTAAGTCTTGATAATATCAAAGCCTACGCTGTATAAGAGTTGATTACTTGAACCGACATTTGGATCTATACTCGTTCCCGCCTCATAGAGGTCTTGGTCAAAATAGTCTAAACCAAAGAATATATTAGTACGCAGATCTTCGCCACTGTCTACGCCTACGTTAAATTTAGCCCCATAGATATACGGGTCAATATTGGTACTTGGTTGGTTTGTCGGCATCTGTTTGATCCAGCTGTATCCGCTTGAGAGCGTCACGCCAACATACTGGCTGCTTGCGGCATTAAGGCTCAACGCACTTAAAAGTATGGCATACGATAGTTTTTTATAATTCATGATCTGTCCTGAAAGAATAGTAAAAACATTATAGCTGGCAATGGCTTGAATAAGAGAAGAGTGTGCCCAGCAGAAAGCTGGGCAAAAAGTAAGTCACGTAAGTCTTAGATCTCGTCTAAAATGTGATCAATACCATTGTCATCATTTAAAAGAACAACACATGGTTTGTAGGTCTCAAGATCTTTTTCATCATAGGTCGCATACGCAACAACGATGATTTTGTCACCCTTGTGGACTTTACGTGCGGCTGCTCCGTTAAGACAGATGTCACGTTTACCACGCTCACCTAAGATAGTATAGGTTGAAAAACGTTCCCCATTATTGATGTTAAGGATTTCAACTTTTTGTCCTACACGCAATTTAGCAGCCTCTAAAAGTTCTTCATCGATCGTGATCGAACCCACATAATTTAGATTCGCATCGGTTACGGTTGCGCGATGGATCTTACTATATAGCATTTCAATGGTCATCAAAATCCTCCTTATCTACCCATCTGCTTCATCATGTCAGCAGGCATGATCGGTGCGTCCCACAGTTCATCTGGAATCACAAATTCTTTGACTACGTTGCCACCGATAATATGTTCATCGATAATTCGGTCAATTGACTCTTTAGTCAAACCAGCATACATTGTATGGCCTGGTTCTACTAACATAACCGAACCTGCATTACAACGGTTCAAACATGCGGAACGAATAGGCTGTACTGTGCCAATGATACCTTTTTTCATTAAAGACTGTGCTAAATGCTGAAAAAGGTCTTGTGTGTTAGGTCCAACGCAAGATGGTTTTGGCATCCCGGGAGGTGCAGATTGTTCACACTTGAAAATATAAAAAGCTGGCTGTGGTATGCCCATTTTGTTCTCCATACAGATAGGTATATGCGCCTATCATAAGTAAAATTTGCGCGTATTATATCTAAACTCTCAATACAATTCTTTACCCGGTTTTATCATTCCCTATCTTTAAGGTTTAGATTTTGCTCATTCTAAGATGAAATTGCCTAGAATGGCACACTATTTATATTTGGAGTACCTGCAATATGAGAATTTTATTAGTTCTATCTCTTCTCTGTATCTCATTATTTGCTGAACCATCTGGCTACATCGGCATCTCTATTGAAGATTCAACCGAATTTTTCACCCTTAAAGGTAGTGATACCATCAATGCTTCCGCCCCTCAATATAAAATAAAAGCCGGATATGGCGAGATTTCCAACTTCGCAGTAGAAGCCGCTTTTAGTTATATGGACTACAGCACAAATGTTTTTTCATCAAATGACAGTGCCGCCTTAATGCTTGATATCACGCTCTACAAAGGATGGGATATGGGTTATAACCTCTATCCGTACCTAGGTGTCGGAATCGGCATGGGCGCTATGAAAGTGGAACGTCAATTAGAAGACTCCCTCTCTTTCAGCAGTTTTAATTTTGGTGGCGGTGTCCGCTATGGCATCAGTCAGACATATGACTTTGATATCGGAGTGAATTATAAACTGCGTACATGGCAGACTATCTCTTTGGTTTCTGAAGATGTCAAGGTCACATCACACCTGGTTAACCCGTACATCGGTATAAACTACCACTTTTAACGAGGAAAATAGATGAAATATCTTCAACACACACTGCTCTCTTTAAGCCTCGCAGCCTTCACGCTTGGATGCGGAACTGACTCTAACACGGATCCTCTTGTGCCTGAGATCGTCTCAATAGAGATCTATGATGCTGATCTGAACAGTACTATTCACTCTATCGTTATAGATGAAGACCAGGCTCAGCTTTATGCAACTGTCCTTTATGATGATAACAGCAGTTCGACTGCGACGACTCAACTAAATTGGGACTCCAATGACACCGCTGTGATGAACGTGTACAATGGTCTCCTGACACCTGCTGCCAATCGTGGCACTGCTGCAATTTCAGCTTCGTTCAGAGATAAGCTTTTTACGACAATAGATAAAAATGTGGCGATCATGCCATTGAGCGATATTAATATCACATCAGAACAAGATCTCAATATTACTGATGATACCAATACCAGCTTGTGCCACGTCGATATAAACACTACCGGCGAATATACATTTCAGACCAACGGAACGTTTGAAGACAACAAAACAACCTTGGCTATCAGCAGTAATATTACCTGGATGAGCTCAAATACAAGCGTCGCAACAGTTGGCCTTAGTACCGGTGTCGTCACGGTCATAACAACGGGAATGACAGACATCAATATCTCTGTTTTCAATGATATTAATAAAACCTTGCGCATGGATGTTAATATAACTGCCATCTAAAGGCCTCAACGCCAATCTTCATGGCGTTCTAAACCACTATCTCTCTTCTATCGCTGCATCAAAAAAAGTTAATTACTATTTTCTGCCTCATGACGATATAGATCTTCGTCAGTTCTTGTTTCTAGCGAGTATAATTTTGGAAATGTGCTGAAGGAGTTTTGAAGGCGAAAAGCCGAACGTGGCGGCTAGAAAAAGCGCTAAGATTTATATCTACTGCGCTGCTAAAATCTCTCGAACAACCTCTCGGTCATCAAAGGGAAGTTTTTTATCATAAATGAGCTGAAAGGCCTCGTCACCTTTACCCAAGATCAAAACGATCTCATCACCACTCTGTTCTTCTATGGCTTTGGCAATGGCATTACGACGGTTAACATCAACAAAAAGCTCACAACTCTTGTCAATACCTTTTAAAATATCTTCGATGATTTTGTCGGGGTCTTCTGTACGCGGGTTGTCACTGGTAACATAGATCTTTTTGGCAAACTTTGCAGCCACCTTCCCCATCAGTGGACGCTTGGAAACATCTCGATCACCACCGGCGCCAAAGACAACAAGAATCTCTTTCTCTTTTAAGGCAGTAAGCACCTGCTCCATACCATCCGGGGTATGTGCAAAGTCAACAATAACAAGGGGATCATCACTTACTTTTTCCATACGGCCGCTGACCCCGCCAAAGTTATCGACAACTTCACAAACTTCGCTTAGTTTTTTATCTGTTACTAAATGGACGGCAGCAATAGCTGCCGTAAGATTGTAGAGATTGAAAAAACCGTGCATCGGACTGTTAAAACTTTCGACCTGTTCAAAGTGTTTGATCACACCGCTTACGCCTTGGTTAAGAGAATAGGCCATAACCTTGTATGTCGCTGGCTTCTCTGCTCCATAACTATAGGCATTTTTATAATTAAACTGAGCGCGCGGTTCATCTTTGTTGATCAGTTTTTTAGTCTCATCAGAAAAAAAGCTATTTTTGACGTAGATGTAATCTTCTAGATTTTTGTGATAGTCCAAATGGTCCTGCGTTATATTGGTCAAGATCTTTAAGGCAAAAGGAATGCCTTCAATACGTTTCTGGACAATGGCATGTGAACTTACTTCCATAACAAAGTATTCACACCCGGCAGTTACCGCTTGATAAATATGCCGGTAAGTATTTAATACACTTGGTGTTGTTAAGCTTTTACCCTCAGCCACCGTGTCATTTAAAAAGAATCCTCGAGTACCTTGCATCGCTGCCTTATATCCCAAGTCTAGCAACATGGAATAGATAGCACTTGCTGTCGTTGTTTTACCATTAGTACCGGTAATACCAATGATCTTAATACGATCAATACCAAAGATCGGTGCAATCTCTGCAGCCGAAATAATAGAATGTGCACTATGCTTTAGTGCATCATCTAGATAGTCTTCATTTTGTTTAGTCTTTATGAAAGCAGTTTGAGCATCACACTCTTGTGAGTTTTCAGTAACATAACGGAAGGGCTGAGAAGGAAGCTCAATTTTCAACAGTTTTGCCTTTAGCAAGACGGCGAAGCAGTTTACGCAACTGCTTGTCATTTGGATGAACTGCTAATGCACCCTCCAAATAGCTTAATGCCATCTCGTAATAGTTATTTTGCATAAGCTTATCCAAGAAATCTACAAAGTCATCTTTTTCAGTAATAATTACACGGGTTGAGAACATGATGTTTTCAAAAATACGTCTAAAATCGCCATCATCAGCAACGATCTCTTTAAACTCAGAATACATAATACCATCTTCGAATTCCAGGTGTTGGATAAGGGGTTTAGAAATGATCTGGCCTAACTGGTCCAGAGTCCCATCCATCGTCTCCAAGATTTCAGAGAGAATGGTATCGGCTTGTTCTGCATCATCTTCACGCAACACAGTATAGTAGTCAAACAGTGCTTCGGCACCACCTTCACCGCTCATTGCCATCTCAGCTAAAATAGCACCGTTATATGCCTCTTTGGAACCTGGATAATCTTTTAATACCATAGCGTATGAACGTAGAGCCTGTTCATACTCTGATTTAGTGAAACTCTCATTAGCTAGAGCAAGAGTTTTATATTTGTTGACTGTTTTCATAACTCTTCCTTTACAGCAAAATTTTTACATTGAATCGAGCTGATTTTCCATGCCTTGCGGTACATTGATAACAGTTAGTTCAGGGTGGATGTCCATACGAAGCTGTCGTTCAACTCCATACTTCAATGTGTTTCCGGCGCTACCGCAACCAACACAAGCACCTTGCAGTTGTACATAGACTGTACCATTTTTTACGGTTAAGAACTGAATATCTCCCCCATCAAGTGCCAATGACGGACGAACTTTTTCAATTGCAGTTTTAACAGGTGTGATTAACTCTTCATCTGTAAATGGAATCATATAAAACCTTATTATTGATTGCACGAGTGCAACTCTATTTTCTATCATAAAATATTCTAAAAGCGCTTAACATGCCCTAAATTGTGCGGCAGTACTTTAATACAAAGCTTTACACAAGAATTAAAACATACCCATTACCTGCATCACATAGCTCGGTTTTCGCATACCGACTAAAATATAATCTATACTTTTTTGCGCCTGTAAAAAGTCAAGTGCACACTCTTGCAGCGTTTTATCACACCCTTTAATTTTCTCTTTTAACTGCACCTTTGTCATCTTGGTACACTCAAAAGCGACCATTTTTGCATATTCTTGCAAAAATAGGTCCAAAGCCTCCGCCAGTAGATCAACAACTGCAGGATCTATCTC
>JAQIBF010000187.1 GCA_027859195.1 Helicobacteraceae bacterium | reverse complement strand
CATAAGGTTCCCATAGTTTTATTGCCGTTTTATAGTCGCCGGCTTTGTAGGCATCTACCCCTTTGTTGTAGTTGTTGGCTAAGAGTGTACTGCTTATAAGCAACAGTATCAATATAGTACGTTTCATTAGTATCCTTTTGATTTTGAGGTGTTCATAGCCTGATGGCGGTTTATATTAACATAAAAATATCTTATGTAATCCTACTTATTTATATTATATTTTTTTATTATTAAAAAAAAAGTAATTTTTCATGTATAAACCCTATAAATTGTCTATAATCTACACAGTACTATCAAATAGTAGAGTTTATGTATTAAAAAGTCTTATCTTATGCGAGCTGTTATGTATACTCAAGCTTTATTACTTGAGGATTACATATGAATAAATTTTTAGTTTTACTGCTGCCACTTTCATTAATGGCATTGACAATGGAAGAGATGGTTCAAGATACGCTTGACAAAAACCCGAATATGCAAAAAGATATTGGAAGTTATCGTGCGGTCAAATATGACCTTGACAAGGCGGAGTCAGGCTGGAAGCCGAATGTTGATCTGAGAGCCGACGTCGGTTACGAACACACGGATAAAAAATATGACCAAAATGGTGCACTGGATACCAAGACGGACCTTATGAGAAACTCTGCAAGTGTCGTGGCAACGGAGAACCTTTTTGAAGGTTTTGGAACAGAGTATGCGATCAAAGAACAAAAAAGCCGTATCTTGTCTGCCCGTTTTAACACACTGCAAAATGCCAATGCCTTAGCTCTTCGTTCAAGCGAAGTCTATATCGAGGTACTTCGTCAAAAATCGTTGTTGGACCTTTTCGAAGAGAATGTCAACAGCCATGAGCGTATCTACGGTCTTATCCGTGAAAAAACTGAAGCCGGCTCAGGCCGCCGTTCGGATGTAGAACAGGCAGAAGGGCGTTTGGCGCTGGCCTATTCAAACTATATCGCACAAGTCAATAACTATCAAGATGCTATTGTGAATTTTGAACGTGTATATGGTGAACCATTGAGCGCTGGCTCCTTAGAACTACCCCTGGCCCCATCGTTGCCGGCGGATACGTTTGCTGGTCTATGGAGCATTGCCCAACAATACAATCCGACACTTCTGTTAGAGCGTGAGAACATTCATGTTCAAGAAGCCCGTTACACAAAAGAGAAGGGCAACTACTATCCGACAGTTGACCTGGAACTTGCAGCAGCAAGAGATGAAAATGTACAGGGGTATGAAGGTACAAATACCAATGCGCGTGGAATGCTAAAGCTCTACTATAACCTCTATCGCGGCGGGACGGATGAAGCAACCCGTCTGCAGAACCTTCAGTATGTCACCGTGCAAAAAGAGAGTTTTAACGAGCAGAAACGTGCCGTTAAAGAGAAACTCAAATTGGCATGGCTGGCGCATCAGATCACGTTTAGACAGATCCGTTGTATCCGTTTGCACGTCGAGTATTCAAAAATGACAGCAGAGTCATATGCGCAAGAGTATCAACTGGGACGTCGCAGTATTGTCGACCTTCTGAATGCTGAACTTGAGTATAACGATGCACGTAAACAACTTAAAAATGCCGAGTCTGATGTTCTTTTTGCACGTTTTCGTATTTTGGATGCGATCGGTCTTTTGAACGTTGCTTTAGAGACGAATATCGAAGAGAAGATCGGTGCAGAACGTCCGCAAGAGGTTACCATGAGCCTGCGCGAGTTTGACAAAGTCGACCTTTACGGCGTAAATGAGAACAACATTGATATCCGTAATATCTGTAAAGGGGCCTATGAACCTCTGGTCATTAAAGAGCCGGAACCGATCCCGGTAGCAGTGACGGTCTCTTCAAACGACATTGCGATCGATGATGTGGTCGAGTATATGAAAGATGATAAGCCTGTGATCATGGAGAGCCTGACCTTTGAGTCACAATCAGCAATTCTTTCCAAGGGTGGTAAAAAATACCTGAATACTATTGCTAAAGATTTTATAAAAAATGGTGATTACATCCTGGAGATTGCCGGTCATACGGACAGCATCGGTACAGATACGTATAACCAAAAACTTTCTGAGCAGCGTGCAAACAGCGCCAAAAAAGCGCTTGTAGAGTCCGGTGTAAAACCTAAGAATATTATTGTTATAGGCGAGGGCGAACTTAAACCTATGGCGGACAACAACACATCCGAAGGGCGTGCCTTGAACCGACGTATTGAGATGAAGCTGATCAAACGAGACCAATACGGCAACAGTGTTACAACTAAGATCGATATGAACAAAGCGGTTCAGACCAACTAAACGTGATGTCTAAACACACCGAGGTAGACCCATTATTAGCCTGTTTGGTGATCTTCACCAAGATTCATCACCGTCCTTTCAGTGCTGAGGCATTGACACATGGACTTCCTCGTGAAGAGGGAGAATCAACACCGACACTTTTTTCACTGTACACATCAAAATCACTTTTTTCACGTGCCTCTCAACGTGCCGGCTTTAGTTCCAAACTGGTTCAGCGTCCGCTTAATGAGATCTCGTCATTGGTCTTGCCTGCTATTTTACTGCTGCAAGATGGCGGAGCCTGTATTCTTGAAGCCGTTGACAAAGCTAATGCCAAGGCTAAGATCATCATTCCCGAGATGCCGGATTCTGAAGAGTGGATTACGCTTGAAAAGCTTGACTCTCTTTACATCGGGTACAGCTATTTTGTCAAAAAAGAGCACCGATTTGAGCAGCATGATAAAAAGGTACTCAACACCGACCATAAACATTGGTTTTGGAGTTCTATAAAGTACTCACGTTCTATCTATCGTGATGTGATTGTCGCGTCGTTCGTCATCAACCTCTTTGTACTGGCCGCACCGCTTTTTACCATGAACGTCTATGACAGGGTTGTCCCCAACAATGCCATCGAGACGATGTGGGTTCTGGCGATCGGTATCCTGGTCATCTATATTCTTGATGTGATCTTGAAACTGCTGCGTACCTACCTGTTGGAGACTGCGGGCAAAAAGAGCGACATTATCATCTCTTCGATCTTGTTTGAGAAGGTGATGAACTTGAAAATGGCGGTTCGTCCCAAGTCGGTAGGCTCTTTTGCAAACAACCTGAGGGAATTTGAAAGGATTCGAAACTTTTTTACCTCGTCGACAGTCTCTACATTGATCGACCTTCCTTTTGCGCTGCTGTTTTTGATGGTTGCTTACTACATCGGCGGTCTTATCATCTTGGTACCGATTGCCGTCATCGCAGTCATTATATTTTACAGTTTTCTGGTCAAAGAGCCTCTGCGTAAAAGTATTGAAAGTACGTATGAAGCGTCCGCGCATAAAAACGGTGTGCTTATCGAGAGTCTGATGAACCTTGAGACTATCAAGGTTTTAGGTGCTGACGGCCATTCGCAGTGGAATTGGGAAGAGTCGACAGGCGACATCGCCCATAAAGGATTTCGCTCGAAGATCTTTTCGGCTTCGATCCAGACGGTCACCTCTTTTATGGTGCAGCTCAACACCGTGATCGTTTTGATCGTGGGTGTCTATATGATCCAAGCAATGGAGCTGACGATGGGCGGTCTGATCGCCTCGGTGATCCTCACCGCACGTATTATTGCGCCTATGGGTCAGATGGCCGCTCTGCTGGCAAATTATGAGCAGACAAAGACGGCCTATACCTCACTCAATGCGATCATGAACCTTCCTGTAGAGAGACCTGCGTCAAAACAGTTTGTCTATCGTGAACACCTGACGGGCAAGATTACGTTCAACAATGTTGTGTTCAGCTACCCCGATGAAGAGAAACAGACACTTAACGGCATCTCATTTACGGTCAACCCGGGTGAACGTGTCGGTATCATCGGCAAGATCGGTTCGGGAAAATCTACGATCCAAAAACTTCTTTTGAATCTGTATGAACCCGACAGCGGATCGATCCTCATCGATGACATCGACATTTCACAGATCGATCCGGCCGATCTTCGCAGACAGATCAGTTACGTACCACAGGAGGTGGCGCTTTTTAACACGACACTTCGTGCCAATATCGTTTATAAAAAACCGAGTGCAGGCAATGAAGCGCTTCTGAAAGCGGCCCATATCGGTCTTGTCAGTGAATTCGTCAATCATCATCCTCAAGGCTATGACATGAATATCGGCGAGCAGGGTGCCGGACTTTCGGGTGGGCAGAAACAGGCTGTCGGTATTGCCCGTGCCTTCATTACCGAGACACCGATGGTAATTTTGGATGAGCCCAGCAACGCGATGGACAACGGTTCCGAGGCACTGCTTCTTAAACGCCTTGATGAAGCGACAAAAGGTAAGACAACGATCCTGGTGACACATAAAACATCGATGATGGCGCTGGTCGAGAGACTGATCATTATCGATAACGGCAAGATCGTGATGGATGGTACAAAAGAGAAGGTACTCGAAGCACTTAAAGGAGGTTCAAATGGCTAGGCATTCCCAAGATGATCTTAACTATATGGCCTCACTCTCGTCGGCGGTACTGCAGAAAAACTCTTTAGCGTCACGCCTCATCATCTGGATGATCTTTTTAAGTATGGTCTGGCTGATCGTCTGGGCTTATTTTGCCGAGATCGATGAGCTTGCCCGTGGCACCGGCAGAGTCATTCCTTCCAAGCAGGTTCAGGTGATCCAGAACCTTGAAGGCGGGATCGTCTCCGAGATTCTGGTCGATGAGGGTGAAATCGTTGAAAAGGGACAGGTGCTTCTGAAGATCGATGACACCTCGTTCTCTTCGTCGTACGAAGAAAATCATATTCGTCTGCTCGAATTGCAAACACAGGCCATACGTCTTAGTGCAGAGGCCAGTACAGATGGAAGCGACTCCATGAGTGCCGTTTCCGATGAGATGAAACCTTTTATGGAACATGAACGCGCCCTTTACCAGTTGAACAGAAAACAGCTTCAGCAGAAACGCAACATCTTGCAAGAGCAGATAAATCAGCGTAGACAAGAACTTCGTGAGGCTGATGCAAAGCATGAACAGCTCAAAGAAGAGTATACATTGATAATGCAGGAAGTGCAGATAACCAAACCTTTAGTGGCCAAAGGGATAGTCTCTCAGGTCGAATTCCTGCAGCTGTCTCGTCAGGCATCAGGTATCCATGGGGAGATGGAGAGTGTCGAACTCTCTAGTCCCCGTATGCGTTATACCATTAAAGAGTCGCATATCAAGAGGGCCGAAGCAGAACTCGAGTTCAGACATAAGGCAAAAGAAGAGCTCAACAAGGTTCAGGCAGAGATTGCGCGTATTACAGAATCTTCGGGTGCACTAGAAGACAGAGTGAAAAGGGCCCTGGTACGTTCTCCGGTTAAAGGCATTGTACAGCGTCTGCTGGTCAATACCATTAACGGAGTGATCCAACCCGGCATGGATATTGTTGAGATCATCCCTTTTCAGGACAAGCTTCTCATAGAGACCAAGATCAAGCCTTCCGATATCGCCTATCTTTATTCGGGACAAAAATCGATGGTGAAGTTTACAGCGTATGACTTTTCGATCTATGGTTCGCTAGAAGGGAAAGTAACCCATATCAGTGCGGATACGATTACGGATGAAGAGGGCGAAAGCTTCTACTTGGTCCATATCAAGACCGACAGAAGCTTTCTTGAATTCGAAGGTAAAAAGTATGATATTCTGGTGGGTATGATCGCTAATGTTGACATCATCACCGGTAAAAAGAGTGTTCTGGACTTCTTGTTGAAACCGATCTTGAAAGTTCGTCAAGCTGCTTTGAGAGAACGATGATACAGCTCTATACAAAAAATGAGACCTTGGCGAGACGCCTGGAAGAGGTAGGGCTGGAGTTTCTCTTCTTAAGCGAAGAAGCACCCGACCTTGAGGCTCTTTTTATATGCGACCCTGTCAATCTCACCTCGCTCTATGCGCGCTATCCGAATGTCAAAGTCTTGGCCTTAAGCACACACCCTAGTTTTAGCGAGGGGATTACTCTTTTACAAAAAGGGATTCGGGGTTATGGCAACGCTTTTATGCAAAAGGTACATCTTCTTCAAGCCATTTCGACCATCGAAAACGATGCGGTCTGGCTCTACCCTGAGATGATGCAAGCACTTATTCTTCACGGTTCAAAAGCTATGGTGAGCAATGAAGATGTTTTAGAAACACTCAGTGCGCGGGAGAGAGATGTCGCCAAAGAGATCGAAAAGGGGCTGAGCAACAAGGAGATCGCTTCTGCATTGGGGATCACTGAGCGCACGGTCAAAGCACATCTCAGTTCAGTTTATGAAAAACTGAAAGTGACTGACCGTCTGACGCTGGCACTTTTACTTAGAAGGTAGAGCAGGTACAGAGTGTGTCTCTAAAATTTGTGTTCAAACTTAATGGTCGTCTGCTCTTTGTTGTCGATTATCTCGCCTTGTTTTAATGGGGGAGCATACTCAATGCCGATTGAGGAGTTTTTATCGACATCGATCGAGAAAAGTTTGACAGCTATGCCATCTACAGCCGGTTTAGGCTGCTCCGTTATAAAACGGAGACGTTTCTGCTCTTCACTCTCTATTTGACGGTTATCTTTGAGACTATCCTGCAGTCCACTGACATTGCCCTCTTTTAACTTGTCTATGAATGTATCAGCGTGCAAAGCCGTTAACAAGAAAAAGAAAAATAGAATATTTTTCATGGATGTACACCCTTTCCTGATCAAGCAATAAAAGTTCTTAGAATTATAGTGTAGAGATATGAACAGAGAACCTCTTAGGCACTCTGTGCAATGTGGCCAGCTTTAGGCGTGACAGATCTGGATGTACGCTGGACGCTGATAAGCAGCAGAGGCTGTCGCTAATCCTGCGCTAAAACTATGAAACGATGATCTCCTGTTCGATATTGACAGTTACTGTACTACCTGCGTCACTGTAGACATCAAAGAGAGTACCGTTACTGTCTGCCACTGTGCTGCTTTGGTCGATCAAGGTCGTATCCAGCGCCACGTTGTCACCCGCATCACCGTAGATAAAGAGTTCGTTGCCGGCGTCTGTCATATCGATGACGTCTTGCGCACCGAGGTTGGTGACGGTGTGGTCGGCGCCGACAAGGTCGATGCCTTCAATGTTCTGAATGTTACTGACGGTGCTGAAGTCTAGATCATCTGCACTGTTGAGTACTAAGGTATCAATACCGATACGGCCGTCATTTTGCAGTACATTGGTGTCATAGAGCAAGACGTCGTTATCATCTGAGATCGTGTTGGATAGAGTATCTAAAAGCTGGTTCTCGTCCGTAACGATCGTCGGTGTGTTCGTAATGTCAGAACCGTTTGGTGAAGAGACTTCGTCAAGCTCCTGCAGCGTTACAGTGTCCCCGATGCCGATAGCGTTAACGCTTGCGTCAATACTCTCTATGTAGGTCTGCCAGGTTGTCTCATCATTGAGGGTATCCCCGCCGTCTGATATAAAGTAGATCTGGTTGTCCATAGCCGGTGTGAGTGTCGTGTCCTGACTGACCGTGGCCGTCGCAAGGTCGTAGTCCGTACCGCCTTGAGCCGTCAGGGCATCGATCTCGGTTTTAACAGCAGTCAGGTCTGTTGAATCGATAACGATGGTCGGGTTGTTCATATCGTAAAGCTGTACATTCACATCACCGTTAAGGGCATACTCGTCGATGGTATTGTTGATCGCATCTTTTGTCAGATCCAACCTTGACTCACCGACTTTGATCGTATAGGAACCGATCGTGAAAAAGAAAAAGTAACTGGCCAGATCGATGGTTGCCTCAAAGATACCCGTATCATCTATTGTGCCCAAATAACCGATCTCACCGTTGTTGTAGAGTGAGATGGTGTCTCCAGGATTACCGGCAACCGAGATGTCTCTGGTCGCACCAAAGAAGAAGAAGCTGAAGATGGTGTCTGTGTATTCGTTGGTGACATTGACAATATCGTTCATGCTTGAGGAGGTATCGACCATGAAGGTCAAATTGGTCGTCGGGTCAGTATCGACAATAACATTTTCAGTGTCGATGACGGTGTTGCCCGCTTTGTCGGCAACAATAGTTGCCGTGACCGTGTAGGTACCGACCGGCAATACGGCCAGATCTGCCGGAGGGATAGTGACACTGAAGGTGTTCGGCGTTGACGTACTGTTAGCCCCTGTTGCCGTGGTCAGGTAGGTCTCACCGTTGATCTCGACAAGCACTTCGTTACCGGCTACCAAGGTCGTCGTGCCTGCAACGATTATACCTTCCTGGGTCTGCGTATAGTTGATGTCATGGGTTATGGCATCGAGTGTGACTGTTGCATCAACACCGTTGATACCGTTACCTCCGGTAGTGTCGGTGACACTGGTGTCCAACAGAACTGTCTGAAGGTCAGAGGCGATGTTACCAGCTGCGTCGGCAGCGACTTCAGCAGTCACCGCATAGCTTCCGTCCGGGTAGACCGTAAAGGTATCTTTAGTAATGTCGAGAGCAAAAAGACCGTCTTGCGCGAGCGTAGTATCGAAGAGGTTTCCATTGACATAGATACTGACAACAGCACCATTGGCAGCCGTTGTCGAACCAGTGATAGCGACAAGGGTGTTGCTTGTTGTCTCTGTCAGATTAATGTAGTTGTCGCTGATAGGGTCAAGCAGGATAGTCGCGTCACCCTCAATCGGATTGACCGTTGCATCGATAGTGATGGTCTGTGTTTGTGATGTTGCATTGCCCGCAGCATCAGTGACGGTCGCAATCAGTACGTAGTCTCCATCACTGAGCGGTGTGTTAGTCAGGTCGATCGTCCACGCTGTAGGATTATTGATAGGATCAGCAATAGTCGGTGTGTAAAGGTTACCGTTGATTGTCACGGTTAAGACGTTTTCGATGCCGTTGATATCTGCAGAGTTGTCGTAGGTACCGGAAATAACGATACGTGTGTCGTTTGTGATAAAGTCGCTGTTTGAAATACCGGTATCTTCAGTAATACCGTCAATGGTGATAAGGTTGCCGTTATTAGCGCCTGTATTGCTCAGGGTTAGATCGACGGTGACATCTTCTGTATCGCTGACTGTCAGTGTTGCTGTACTTGTTGTCGCAGTGGCGGTGTAGACCGATCCATCGACCAGAGCCTGTACATCTGAAACCGGAAGGTCAACACTAAAACGGCCGCTTACGACCGTGGTGTTATAGGTGATTCCGTTAAAATCAATACTGACAGAATCGCCTTCATTTGAAGCAGTGCCGACACTACCGGAGATCGTCAGTGGCTGATCATGCTCAAGTCCATTGATATAGTTGTTGCTGATCTCATCCAAAACAATGGCATCAGCTGCAGCCGGTGTCGTGTCTATTGTTATCACTTGTGTGGCACTTTGCGTATTACCGGCTTCATCAGAGATTGTTGCTACAACAGTATGATCACCGTCGATCAAGGTCACATTTTGTAAATCAACACTCCAGTTTTTATTGGTCATATCCGTACTGGTCACAACATTGTAGGCGACACCGTCAACCGTAACGCTTAGAATACGATTCGTTGTCTCATTGTCAAATGATCCTGAAATAATAAGCTTGTTGTCGCTGGTGATAAAGTCACTGCTGTCAATCCCGGTGTCGTCTGTGATGCTGTCGATGGTAATAAGATTGCCGCCGCCTTGAGGAAAGTCGCCATCTGCATCTGTGAATGTGGTATCGAGTGTGACATTTTTCGTATCAGAGACAGGATTGCCGGCATTGTCGGCTGAAACTGTTGCGGTCACGGTATAGTCCCCGTCCGGAAAGCCAGAAAAGGCGGATGCAATAAAGGTAACACTGAAATTACCGAACGCATTGACTTCTATGACCGGATCCGGATCTAAAAATTCGTTGATGTTGTGTGCTACACCGTCAGCACCGGTGACCTCGATCGTTACGGCTGAGCCGGGTGTCGCAGTTGATGTACCGGTTATCAGAAGGTTTTGGCCTGTTTCAGCAGCGTTGATATAGTTATCGCTGATCTCGTGCAAGGTGATTGTTGCGTCAGCGCCGAGGGTTGTGTTGCCGTTACCGTTGTTATCCGAGTTACTGGTATCGACAGTGACATCTTCCGTATCGCTCACAGTGTTGCCTGCGTTGTCAGCTATAACTGTGGCCGTAACGATGTAGGTGTCGTCAGCCAACACACTCAAATCTTCAGTCGGGATTGTAAGGGTAAAGGTGTTGTCTGCTCCGACAAGATCACTGCCGGTCGAGGCCGTTGTGTAGCTCTTGCCGTTAAGCTCCACTGTGATGTCGTTGCCGGAGAGAAGCGTCGTTGTCCCGGTAACGGTAATACCTTGCTGCGTCTCTTCGAGGTTGATGTAGTTACCGCTGATCTCGTCGAGTACCACTGTAGCGTCGGCACCGCCGATGCCAGTCCCTGTACTGTTGTTGTCACCGGCCGTTGTATCGACGATGACATCTTCCGTATCGCTCACAGTGTTGCCTGCGTTGTCGGCAACAACTGTAGCCGTGACGATGTAGGTTCCATCGGCTAATAGAGTCAGATCCGCAGTCGGTATCGTAAGTGTAAAGGTGTTGTCTGTTCCGACAAGATCACTGCCGGTGGAGGTCGTTGTGTAGCTCTTGCCGTTAAGTTCTACGGTGACCTCGTTGCCGGCGACAAGCGTGGTTGTCCCCGTAACGGTAACCCCTTGCTGTGACTCATCAAGGTTGATGTAGTTGCCGCTGATCTCATCAAGCGTCACTGTTGCATCTGCGCCGCCGATACCGGTACCTGTTCCATTGTCATCTGTACTGCTGGTATCGATGACAATATCTTTAGAGACAGTGACAACATTGCCGGCAGTGTCAGTTACAGTTGCTGCAATGGTGTGGGTACCGTCTGCAAAAGGGGTGCCCTCAAGATTGACTTCCCACTGTTTGTCAGTGATGACAACGCTTGCGACGACTCCATCAACGGTGACAACAAGTGCGTTGTTGACCTCATTATCATAGGTACCGCGAATGATCAGGGTGGTGTCATTTGTGACAAAGTCATTGTTGAACTCACCATTGTCGTCCGTAACAGAGTCAATAGTGACGACCTTTCCGCCATTATCATTGTCATCATCGATTAAGAAGCTGTCTACAACAATATTGTCTGTAACGGCTGTTGTATTGCCAGCGGTATCTGTGGCCGTGACCGTTACGGTGGTAGGACCTTGCGGCAATACGCCAACCGCACCGTCAACCAGTGTCCATGTACCGTCACCGTTGTTGGTCGCGGTGTAGTCGCTGCCGCCGACAGTGACGACGATCTCAGCCACCGGATCATCGGTTGTCCCGCTGATAGCAGGTGTCGTGTCATTAGTGACTAAGTCATTGATCGTAACAGTTGGTGCCGTTGTATCAATCGTAATAGAGCCAGTAGTAGTCGTTGCCGTTGCTTCGTTTCCAGCAGGATCGGTCGCTGTGACAAGAATAGTGTTTTCACCTAGAGTCAAAGCAGTGATCGTATCATCAGCTAATGTCCACGTATTATCACCATTGTTGGTAGCCGTGTAGTCAGTAGCGCCAACAGTGACAACAATTGTTGCACTATTATCATCAGTCGTACCAGTGATAGCAGGTGTCGTGTCATTAGTGACTAAGTCATTGATCGTAACAGTCGGCGCCGTTATGTCAACCGTGATAACAGCTGTCTCAGTTGTTGTATTGCCTGCAGGGTCCGTGGCAACAACCGTAATGTCAGTATCACCTTCAGGAAGTGTACCGGTTGTCGGGACTGTCCAGGTTCCGTCACCGTTGTTGGTTGCGGTGTAGTCGCTGCCGCCGACAGTGACAATAATTGCAGCGGTCTCATCATCGGTTGTTCCGGTGATGAGAGGTGTGGTCTCATTGGTATTGACCGGGTCAACTGTAAGTGTTGGCCCAATCGTGTCAACCGTGATCAGAGCGGTCTCAGTTGTTGTGTTGCCTACCGGGTCTGTTCCGACAACGGTAATAACAGTCTCGCCGTCAGGCATAGGGTCGGTAGCCGGAAGCGTCCATGTCCCGTCACCGTTGTTGTCTGCGGTGTAGTCATTGCCGCCGACAGAGATCACGATCACCGCTTCGGTGTCATTGACCGTGCCGCTGATTGTCGGTGTGTTGTCATTGGTCAAGATATTATTGAGAGTGATAATAACAGGTCTGTCGTCAGGGAAAACGCCGAAAAGGTTCTCTTCCTCCTCAGGCGGTATAATTTTGTCCGAACCAAGGTTGCCAAGCGCCGTTGACGCTGCATCACCGCGGTTGTCATTATGGTGTAGAATACTGTCGACAGTAACGGAAGAGCCGCCGATAGCCACTGTTTCACCTGCAGCAGTCTCTTCGAAAACAGAGAGGTCCGGGTCTTCTGCCAAGATCGCTTTGAGCGAGTTGACCTCAGCTGTCGTCTCATCTTCAGGCAGCTCAGCGCTGTCATGGACACTTTTGTCTATAAGAACAGATTGGTTTGGTCCGACAGTCATTGATGATCCGTCATTAAAACGTATGACGACGTGAGCACCTTCGGCTGTCTTAACGATTGCATCACCGCTGATCTGCATGTTTTGTGCGGCTTGTGAAGCGTCGCCGTTAGCTGCGATAACAGATGCATTGCCTGACACATTTTCGATATAACCTATTTTTATAGACATAATAATCCTTGATAATATTATAAATTCTTATAGATTCTATCCCAAATCAGGAGGGGAAGTCTATTGTACCAAGGTACTAGCTGACAGTTCATCTGAGTGGATTTTTCATTATAAGATGGTTCTTCATCAACATTGTGCCGGTGCAAGAGAGGTTCTTTGCTATAATAAATATAAATACAATTGAAAGGGAGCGGCGTGACAAAAAGAGTAATGGTTCTTCTTCTTTTTGTCACACTGCTCTTAGCTGAACCTTATGTCAGTGCACTGCTCGTTGACAGAATCGAAGCGGCGTATGGTACGTTCGCGAAAAACCGTTTTGATTACCTTAACAAGATGATGCAAGAGGCGAAAGACCAAAGCGAACTTGAACAGCTGCATACGGTTAATGATTTTTATAACGAGGTGCGGTACCGTTCTGACATCAAAAATTATAAGGTCAAAGATTACTGGGCAACCCCGTCGGAATTTTTAGGGCGTGACCGCGGTGACTGTGAAGACTATGTGATCGCCAAATACTTCGCATTGAAGTTTCTGGGCGTGGACACCAAAAAGCTCTATTTTACCTATGTCAAATCGAAAAAGTTCAAACAACCCCATATGGTATTAACCTATTTTGCGACGCCAGACTCTATCCCGCTTGTCCTGGATAATTTTAACTACAAGATCTTCTCTGCTGCGCAGCGCAGTGACCTCATCCCTGTCTATAACTTCAACGGTGACAACCTCTATATCGCACAGGAGTCGGGTTATGGAGAAAAGGTCGATTTTACTAAAAGCTACAAACAGTGGGATCTGCTGCTTGAGAATATCCAAAGGAACAAAATATGACACTCTTTAAACAGTTAGGACTTTTACTCTCTCTCTTTTTACTGACCATACTCTCAACGGTCATGCTGCTTGAGTTTAATGCGACCATCAAAAACACCAAACATCAGCTCTACCGTGACGCGCAGAACACGGCCGCCTCGTTAAGCCTCTCTCTGGCTTCGGCAAAAGGGGATGAGACGCTCTTGGCAACCATGATCAATGCCAACTTCGACACAGGTCATTACCGGCTGATACTGTTGGAAGACATGAACGGGAGTGTCATATTTGACCGCTTGCAGGATGTCTGTAAACTGAATGTACCGGAATGGTTTGTCAAGTTGGTCGATATTGAGGTGCCGAGAGCATCAGCCCCGGTCTCTTCAGGATGGATGGTCATAGGTGAACTGAGTGTTGAGAGCGATGCGTCACAGAGCTATCTGATACTGTATAACACATTTAAAACCCTGTTGTGGGGCTTTGCCTTTTTTGGGAGTATCTCTCTTGCTGTTCTCTATATGCTTCTCTATTCGATCCTCTCACCGCTGCGGCTTTTACAGGAGCAGGCAGAGGCGATCACAAAAAATGAGTTCCGTTACCAGTCAGATCTGCCCTATACCAAAGAGTTCAGAGAGATCGTTCTAAGTATGAATGCAATGATCAGAAAGGTCGAGAGCAGTTTTAAAGTGGGCAGCAGTGCGATGCAGCGTAACCGTCGTCTTCTCTATACCGAAAAGCTGCCGAAGCTCTATAATGAGCACTACCTCAAGCTTAAATTCCAGGAGGAGTTTATCGGCTCAAGCGAGTATGACGGCGGGGTGCTTGTCCTTGCCGAGTTCTCCACACTGGAGCAGGCACAGGCGAAGCTTGGCTTTGACGCTGCAGAGGCGTTGATGATCGAATTTGCCGCGCTGCTTATAGATAAGTCTTCTATCGTTACCAAACGTCTGGTCGCACGCCTCACTCCGACACGTTTTGCCCTCTTGATGTCGGGGGCCAAGGAGGTCGAAGCCAAGCTGGTGGCACAGCGGGTTGTCGAGAATATCATTGAGAAACTGGGTTCAGATGAGAACGGCAGCGCATGCGGGGTGCATATCGGTCTCTATGCTTATCGCGCAGACGAGGAGTACCGCACGTTGATGGAGCGAGCCCTGGAACGTCTGCAGATCGCTATAGAGAACGACATCAATACTATTGCAGTACAGGGCAATGCCGGTCAAAATGACTTTACGCAGGATGAGTGGCAGGGGCTGATAGATAACGCGCTCGAAAAAGAACGTTTTAACTATCATGTCCGCAATGTCATAGACACCGCGCACCAGACTATCTACGACAGAGCCATCACGATCGTCATGAACGATGAAGAGGGCCATGAATATCCCTATGGCCGTTTTATCGCACCGGCGGTCAAGGCGCAAAAAGTCTTTGAGATCTATATGCAGGTTATAAGAGTGCTGGTTGAAAAGTTTTCACATAAAGAGAAAAAGGGGCGTTACACTTTCTCGATGGCTAAAAGCCTGTTGCTGGAACATCGGACATTTGCCAGTCTGCAAGAGGCCATTGCAAACTTTGACAATACCCACGAACTCGATTTTTGTATCGAGCTTCCCGAAAGCTTCATTGTTGAGGAAGAGGCGATGGCCATGCAGTATGTAGAACTTATAAAAAGCAGCGGCTACCGTTTTGGTATCGCGGAGTTCAGTGCCGAATCCGACAATATTGACTATCTCGAGCATCTTAGACCCGAGTTTATAAAGATAAGCAAACTCTTTTTACTCGACATGATTGTCCGCTCATCGCCACTTTTGACAAGTCTTAAGCTGGCTGCCGATGCTTTAGATATTAAGATCATTGCGACAGGTGTCAGCACTGAAGAGGAGCTGGAGTCGATTCAAAATGCGGGGGTAACCATTGTTCAGGGGTATATAACGGAAGTTATATGATAATGAACATAGGGTACCTCTAAAAACCCTAGCAGGCTTCAGAGGGAAGAAAGAGAGGTGCCCTATAAAGGTAAGATCATGACAAGAGTTCTTTTTGCACTGTTTTTTTTAGCGACCCTTCTGATGGGTGACGAAGCCCATGATATTATGAAAAAGATAGATAACAATATGCGTGGTCAGAATGTCTATATGCAGATGGAGATGCGTATTACCGCTATGGGGCATACCCGTACCATGAAGATGCAGACCTGGGCAAAAGGGACCAAAAAAAGTTTTGTCAAGACGATCTACCCGCCCAAAGACAAAGGTATCACTTTTTTAAGCCTTGACAATCAGATGTGGCAGTACGTACCAAAGATAGAACGTATCATCAAGATACCGCCCTCGATGATGCTGCAGAACTGGATGGGTTCTGACGTGACCAACGATGACATGGTCAAGCAGAGCTCTATCGTCGAAGACTACGACCCGAAGATCCTTAAAAAAGAGGGAACGATCGTCACCATGGAGCTGACACCGAAAGAGGACGCTGCTGTTGTCTGGGGCAAGATCGTCTCACTGATAGACACCACGACCTACACGAGTCAAAAAGATATCTTTTATGACGAAGAGGGTGCAGAGGTTCGTATCTTCTACTATAAAGATATCAAACAGTATGGACAGTATTACACACCGACCTACTGGAAGCTGCAGCCTGTCAACAACCCTGACAGGTATACGGAGATCTTCCTCGAAGATGTACGATATGACAGCGATATATCTGATCAATATTTTCAAAAAAGCGCCCTTAAGAGGTTCTCCCGCTGATGTTCTCGCTGGCACTGAAAAACATTCTTTTTTATAAGGGCCGTTCCATCACCACCTTTGTGCTGACCTTTATTTCGGCACTGCTCTTTATCGTCTATGTGGCGATGATGGACGGTTCGCACAAATCGATGCTGCAGAATGCCTTGAAAGTCTATACGGGTGCAATCGAGATCTATAAAAAAGGGTACCGCGACATCGGCGGCAATGAATACCTCATCACCGATGTCAGCTCCATTGAAAAAGAGCTTGACCAGATAGAAGGTATCGCCGACTACACCTCGCGTTATGAGACCTACGGGCTGCTCTCCTCGAGTGATCAGTCAGCGCCAGCGATGGTCGCAGGCGTCAACCCCGAAAAAGAGAGCGGTATCAGTGAACTCGAAGTGGCGTTGACCGAAGGGAGCTTTCTGAACAGCGATTCGGGAAACTGTCTCTATGCCGGTGCCGAACTGGTCAAAAAACTCAAGGTCAGACTGGGTGATGAGGTGAGCTTTGTCGGTGCTGCCAGCGACAACTCCTTTGCTGCCGACATCTTCAGACTCTGCGGTGTCTTTAAGACAGGCGCATTCGAATTTGACTCATCGGCGTCGTTTCTTGCCCGCAGCTATTTTGACACCCTGATGTACGCACAGAACAAAGCCTCGTATATCACGGTTAAACTCGATGATATTACCGAGGCCGAGCCGGTCAATGCCGAGATCATGAAGGCTATTGACGGCGAGTATGAGAGTCTGACATGGAAAACGCTGATGTCCTCGATGGTGCAGGCGATGGAGGTGGACAGTGTCTTCGGCTACATCTCGATGTCGCTCTTCTTTGTCGTCATCTTTTTTGTGGTGATGATCTACGGTTTTATCAATGTCAGCTCCCGTGTCCGGGAATTCGGTACGATGCGCTGTATCGGTCTCTCAAGAGGCAGCATCAACAGACTCCTCTTCTATGAGATCTTTATTTTGTCAACGGCGGCAATCCTGCTGGCGACACCGATAGGCGGGGCCATCGCCTACTATTTCAGTATCAATCCTATTGTCATTCAAGGGATCAGCGAGACCTATAAAGACTACGGCATCATTTCCGATGAGATCCCTTTTGACTTTAACATTTTTACTATTTCGTGGAATGTCGCGGTGGTCTACCTGCTCAATTTTTTAAGCATTATCTACCCTGTCACTTATATCAACTCATTCAGACCTATCGAGGCGACACGTCATGTATAGGACCCTTTTTTTTACGTCAAAGAAGCAAAGCTCCTTTAACTGCGTTAACACTGTGTTTCCTTCAGCAGAAAGCTCACGCACACTCAACCGTGCCTACAGGATAATGTTCTATGTATAGATTAATTCTCAAGCTGGCCTGGAACAACGCCTTTTTACGCCTTTCGCGTACCCTTTTGGTCATTGTCATGATCGCAGTGAGCATGAGCATGATGCTCTCTCTTCAGGGGATCTACGACGGCATGGTCATCAACATGGTCGACAAGACAAAACGCAGTGACAGCGGTGAGATCAGTATCTACAACCCGGATTACCGTCTTAACAAGGTGCTGACAAACAGCATTAAAGGTGCTGACAAGATAAGATCGGAGATCGAGAGCGACAGCGGGGTGCAAGCCGTGGTGACACGTTTCAGTGTCGAAGGGCTCAGCTCAACGGCGCATAAGTCGTCATTTTCAACCATTATCGGGATAAACCTTGCAGATGAGGAGCATTTCGGCCAATTCAGCAAGTTCCTGAAAGAGGGCGAGGTGAGTTTTGCGAAACGCGGTGCGCTGATCGGCAGTGAGCTGGCAAAGACGCTCAAAGTCCACATCGGCTCCAAAGTGATCTTTACGACCCAGGAGAGCAGCGGCGAGATCAATGCTGTCGCCGTGAAGATCAGAGGTATTGTTCAGTCCAACAATGTGGTGCTGGACGCTTCTGCACTCTATGTCGACAATGCACGACTGCACACATTTTTGGGCGTGGGTGAGGACGAAGCGACGCAGATCGCGATAAGGACAGATTCCGACACACTGCAGCAGGTGTTGCAGCAAAAGTATAAAATGCTCGACGTCAAAAGTTTCCTGGAACTCAACCCGATGCTTAAGATGATGGAGGAGATGATGGTGATCTTTAACTCCATCACCTTCGGCATCGTGATGATGGTCGTCTTTATAGGCATACTCGGCGTGATGTATGTCTCCGTATTGGACCGCATCAGAGAGTTCGGGATTATGCGTGCTGTCGGGATGGAGTACAGGCTGATCAGACTGCAGATACTGCTCGAAGCACTCTTTGTCGGTTTTTTAGGCTACTTGAGCGGGGCGGTTTTAGGCCTGTTGGGACTTTTGTACCTACAGCATTTTGGATTGGACCTTAGTGCCTGGGCAGACGGACTGGAAAGTTTCGGATACGACTCGATCATCTATGCCCATATGCAGCTGAGCTATTTTACCAACACCTTCTTTGCGATCATAGCGGCATCGATATTAAGTGTCTTCTTACCGCTTAGAAAGATAAAAAGACTCAACCCTATAGAGGTCATAAAGGCAGAGACATGATAAGACTTGAACATGTAGAGAAATACTTTTTTCGCGGTGAACCCAGAGAGATCCATGCACTCAGGGATATCAATCTGACCATCGAAGCGGGTGAGTTTACCCTCTTTAACGGCCCCTCCGGCTGCGGCAAAACGACACTGCTCAACGCCATCGGCGCGCTGGACGAAGTGGACAGCGGAAAGATCTATCTTGACGAGAGAGAGATCGCAACGCTAGACGAAGATAAACGCACGAAGCTGCGATTGAACGAGATGGGCTTTGTCTTTCAGGCCTACAACCTCGTTCCGGTACTCAACGTGCGTGAGAACATCGGTTTCATTATGAAGCTTCGGGGTTTCAGCGACAAAGAGATCAAGGAGAGAGTAGAGGAGGTCGCTTCGATGTTGCAGATCGAGAACAAACTCGATTCGCTTCCCAATGCACTCAGCGGCGGTCAGCAGCAGCGTGTCGCCGTCGCACGCGCTGTGGCCGCAAAACCCAAGATCATCCTCGCGGATGAGCCCACTGCCAACCTGGACTCTAAAAATTCAACGGCCCTGATGGACATGATGCGTTCGCTCAATGAAAAAGAGGGGGTGACGATCCTCTTCGCCTCTCATGATGAGTATGTCATCGAAAGTGTTCGCCGTATTATCAAACTTAATGACGGGGCCATTGTTGAGAGCTAAGCACTTTTATCTTCCATTGGTACTGGCAGCAGTCACTTTGTCTGCCGACTTCGACTACACGGTGACCAACACCAACTTCACCGTCTCACAGCCTTCGGCTTTGGCGGGTGTTGACGAAACATATCTTTACAACTATGACAGGCTTCGTCTTCGCGGGGATTATAGGCAAGAGGGTTTTTTTGCGACCTTTATAGGCGATGGTGTCAACTATTTGGGCGAGGATTATGTCACTTCTTACTCTTTTGACTATGTCAGAGAGCAGAAGTCGGATACGGCGTTTAAAACAGAGACACGCTTTTATGATTATGAGAGAGGGATGGCGTACGCCAAACTCTATCGTCTCTATGGCGGTTATTCGGATGCGTCCAACCGCGTTGCATTGGGGTTGCAGAACATTACCATGGGGGTAGGGCGTATATGGACGCCGACCAATCTGTTTAATCCGCGCAACACCTATGCGTTAGAGCCTGACGAGACGTTCGGTGTCGCGGCACTCTCCTATACCAGGTATCTTGATACGACGTCACAGCTCACGGTGGTCGCCAGTCAAAAAGCGGACCGGAGTTTTAAATATGCAGCGATCTATAAGACTTTTTTGGAGTTTGCAGATGTTGGGTTCGACCTGGTACGTTCGGATGAGACGTTTATGGCGGGGTATGAACTTGAGGCCAACCTGGCGGATACGGGTATAGAGATCCGCAGTGAAGGTGCTTACATCACAAACAACAGTGTCAACGTCTATCATCAGGATACCAATACGACACAAAAGGAAGATGTTGCATTTTTTCAGGGCCTTGTGGGGGCGGATTACGGTTTTGAAAATGGGGTAACGGTTGTTTTCGAAGCACTCTACAGCTCGAAAAAGTTTGCCTACAATGAGATTTTGCCGAACATTGACTCAGAGATCCTGCCTACTCTTGTCTACTCCCAATTTTATATGGGCACAACGCTGAGTTACGCCTTCAATCTTTTTTTAGACGGTTCGCTTGTCTATATTGAGAGCTTTAACGAGCTGAACTCACGTTTTGTATCGCCTGCCTTGACCTATACGTTGAACGACTACAATACGTTTACACTGGGGGCAATGCTGCAAAACGGTCCAAGCGGGAGTGAGTTCGGAATGTTCGGCAACAGCTATTATCTCAGGTATTCACTCTCCTTCTAAACGTTTAGCAACAGGAGCGTGTAC
>JAQIBF010000125.1 GCA_027859195.1 Helicobacteraceae bacterium | reverse complement strand
CAGTTTTGACACCAAGGTCGCGATTGTGACCAACCCGACAATATCTGCTCTGCATCTTGACTATTTGCGTTCAAAGATAAAGGCTAAAGAGATCCATATAATTACCGTCCCTGATGGTGAAGAGTATAAAAACTGGCAGAGTGTAGAGATGATCTTAGAGGGGATGTTTGAAGCACGTTTTAACCGTAATTCATTATTGATCGCATTTGGCGGGGGTGTTATAGGCGATATGACCGGTTTTGCAGCCAGTATCTATCAGCGCGGCATCGATTTTGTGCAGATCCCGACAACACTGCTGGCTCAGGTCGATGCAAGCGTCGGCGGAAAGACCGGTTTCAACAACAAATACGGTAAAAACTTGGTGGGTGCATTCCATCAGCCAAAAGCTGTTTATGCCGATGCCTACTTTCTACAGACATTGCCTAAACGTGAATTTGCAGCTGGTGTTGCAGAAGTGATCAAGATGGCAGTCTGTTTTGACGCTGATTTCTTTGCCTGGCTTGAAGAGGCAGACCTGAATGACGAAAAGCAGCTTGCGGATGCTGTGGCAAAATCTGTTCAGACGAAAGCGCGTGTCGTGGCAGAAGATGAAAAAGAGCGCGGGCTACGAGCGGCGCTTAACTATGGACATACCTTCGGACATGTGATTGAAAACGAGACGAATTATAGAGGTTTCTTGCATGGTGAAGCGGTTGCTGTCGGTATTGTAATGGCAAATGATACGGCCGTTGAACTCGGCTGGATGAGTTCTGCTGAAGCAGCACGTGTTAAAGCGCTTTTAGAGCGATATGAACTTCCGACATCTTATGAGATCAAAGACGTTGACAGTTTTTATGAGACGTTTTATTTGGACAAAAAAAGTGCTGACAGTGCGATTACGTTTATTATCCCAAAATCATTGGGTGGGGTGGAGATCACAGACAAAATCGATGTATCCGTTATAAAAAAGGTCTTACAACAATATGCAGTTAACTAGTTTACGATTTTTCTTTACCATTGTTTTACTTCAGGCATCTCTTTGGGCTCTATCACCAGCTGAACAAGTAGAAAATAACAGCAGTAATGATGACCGTGTTGCACAAGAGCTGCTTGTCAATACTTCGATTGCAGAGAATCAACGTCTTCTTCGTGAAAAAAGATTGAGTACGATTGCACAGGTTCAAGGTGAGTTGGACGAGATCACACGCCAGTTGACAAATGATAACGTTTGGGAAAAAAGTTACAGTTCACATGTCGCTTATGCGCAAGTCCGAAGTGACTTGGCAGCACTTCAAGCGAAGATCGAAACCCTGAATAGTAATCGTAAGAAAAGTGCAGATGATCTTGAAGTACTTGATGATCTGGAAAGTAAAGAGAAGATCTTGTCTGAACAGTTCAAACTGCTCGGCACACAACAAGGTACAAACCTGTTTTCTACGCTCCTTCAGCCAGAAGAGATAGATGAGATCCCGGTACTCTCCAACCCTCTCGATATTTTTACTGCGATCTCATTTATCAAACATCTTGAAGAGATCTATGCAGACTATACCAAGCGTGGCAGCGAACTTACAGAGATGATCTCTTTATTAAAGAAGAAAAAAGAGATTCTGAATAATTTAACAGCTATTAATGAAAAGGGCGGATATGAGAGTGAACTGTACGATATCAATCGTCGTTTAGATAAATTTATAAATGCACAAGAGATATTAAAGATCACCGCCAATATCTATGATAAACGTATTGATGAGATCGAAGTAAAGCTCAACAAAGAAGTACAGATACAAGTTTATAAACTTGGTAAGATCGGCTTGATCATTCTGTTTTTGTTTACGCTTGCCTTCTTCTCGAAGGTGATGAGTAAAAAGTATATTACAGACAATGACCGTTTTTATATGGCCAACAAGATCATTAATTTTAGCAACTATATCTTGATCATGATCATTCTATTGTTTAACTACATTGAAAATGTCTCATACCTTGTTACTGTACTTGGTTTTGCCTCTGCCGGTATCGCTATTGCGATGAAGGATTGGTTTATGTCAATGCTGGGCTGGCTTGTTATTGTTTTAGGCGGTTCAATCCATGTCGGTGACAGGATTCGTGTTGATATGGATGGTATGAGGTATGTCGGTGACGTTATGGATATCTCACTGCTTCGTATGACGATACTCGAAGATATCACATTGACCACCTATTATGAGAACCGCCGGGCAGGGCGTATTATTTTTATTCCTAACAATTATGTCTTTACCCGTATGAAAGCCAGATATTCGCATGACTCTCTAAAAACAGTAAGGGACGGTATCGATGTAGCGATAAGTTTTGATTCAAATCATAAAAAGGCAATGCACCTTTCAAAAGAAGTTGCACGTAAATATTCAAAAGGGTATACTGATATAACGCGTAAACAGTTGAACAAACTGCGTCATAAATACAGTCTGAAAAACACCAATGTAGAGCCAAAGGTTTTCTCATTTATTGAACCGTACGGTTTAAATATCAGCGTCTGGTACTTGACAAATGCCTATGCGACTTTAACATTACGTAGTACGATATCATCTGAGATCATTGATGCCTATAATGCTGAAGATGACATTACTATTGCTTACCCTACACAGCAGCTCAATCTTACTATGAACAGATCTAAACTTCCGCAACAGCCGGAATCAGGCGAGGTACCATCATGAAACGTAAAGTCTATTTAAAAACTTTTGGCTGTCGTACCAATCTTTTTGACTCGCAGGTTATGATGAGTAACCTGGAAGATTTTGATATTACTGAGAATGAGGCAGAAGCCGACATTATCATTGTCAACTCATGTACAGTGACTAACGGTGCAGATGTCGGTGTTCGCGGTTACATTAACAGTATAGATAGAATCGGTAAGGCACAGGTCTATTTGACTGGATGCGGTGCCCATACCAAGGGAGAGTCTCTCTTCGACAACAAAAAGGTCTTTGGTGTTTTTGGTCAGTCTGAAAAGGTTAAGATAAATACACTTCTCAAAGAGAAAGAGCGCTTTTATGAGCTGGGAGATCTGGATTTTATTGATGACACTATTGTTCAAGAATTTGTAGGAAAGTCACGTGCTTTTATAAAAATACAAGAGGGGTGCGATTTTCGCTGTTCATACTGCATCATTCCTTATGTACGCGGGGACTCACGTTCGATGGACGAGGCAAAGATCCTTGAGCAGGTCACTACCTTGGCGATCAACGGGTTTGGCGAGCTTATATTAACCGGAACAAATGTCGGTTCATACGGTCATAGAGAAGATCGGACATTGGCCTCACTGCTTATGAAAATGTCGCAGATCCGTGGGGTGCGCCGCATTCGTTTAGGCTCACTCGAACCGATTCAGATCTCGGATGCTTTTGAAGAGATCCTGGATGAACCGTGGCTTGAGAAACACCTGCACATCGCACTGCAGCACACCTCTCCAATCATGTTGAAACAGATGAACCGTCGCAATAAATTCGAAAACGACATAGCGCTCTTCCAACGCCTTCGAGAGAGAGGCTTCGCCCTGGGGACGGATTTTATTGTCGGTCATACTGGCGAAACAGAAGCCCTTTGGCAAGAGGCGATGCAAAACTTGAAGCGTCTCCCGTTAACACACGTACATGCCTTTACTTACTCAAAGCGAGACGGTACGCCGTCAGCCACTATGAAAGGTGAAGTCAATGGTGCTGTTGCAAAAAAACGTCTCAAAGAGTTGACGGAGCTGGTTGATCAAAATAATTTTACGTTTCGAAAAGAGTTTTCACATCTGCCGCTAGAGGTCTTGATTGAAAGCGAGAAAGAGGGACGTTATCAGGGTCTTGATCAGTTTTTTAACAAGATTATCATTGATTCGCCTAATGACCTTGTCGGCAACTGGCTGAGTGTCGAGAATTATAAGGTAGAAAAGGGTGGAAATTATGTTCAATTCTAAACAGAACCGTATTATTTTGATTGTATCAGCAGTTGTTATTTTGAGCTTGGTGGCATTTGCACTTTTACGTGACACCTCCCAAACTGCTTCATTAAATCAGGTCGTAAAGCTTATTGAAACAAAAAATATTGAACATATTGTGGAAAATAAAGGCTATTTTTACATTAAGACTCCTGATATGCTTTATCGCATATCAACGTCGCAAGTCTCGCCAGAACTATTGACAGACTACACGATAGAATTGGACAGAGACAGCTCTTATCTTGTGACAATTGTTCTGATCCTGTTCGCTATGGCAGCGATCTCTTACGGTGTACGCTACTGGATGAAGATGCAGAGCGGTATATCTGATGGGGGTATGCCATTTACAGCTTCTGTATCATCAGGCAATACCGACAGCGATGGTATTATTCCGGTCAAATCTGATGTGACTTTTGACGATATTGGCGGAATTGCAGATGTCAAACAGGAGCTGGAAGAGATCATCGATTTTTTACGTAATCCGTCACGATTCAAGACTTTTGGTGCTCGTATGCCGAGAGGTGTACTTCTGATAGGACCTCCAGGTGTAGGCAAGACTATGATCGCCAAAGCGGTTGCTGCCGAAGCCGGCGTGCCTTTTTATTATCAAAGTGCAGCCTCTTTTGTTCAGATCTATGTCGGCATGGGTGCCAAACGTGTTCACGAGCTTTTTGTCGCGGCAAAAAACAACTCACCGTCTATTATTTTTATTGACGAGATCGATGCTGTCGGTAAAGAACGTGACGGTAACCGTTCTGATGAACGAGAGGCAACGCTGAACCAGCTTTTGACAGAGATGGACGGTTTTGAAGACAGCAGCGGTGTCATCGTGGTAGCTGCGACGAACAAGATAGATGTGTTAGATGCAGCTTTACTGCGTGCCGGGCGTTTTGACAGACGTGTCTTTGTTGAACTCCCGACACCTAAAGAGCGTGAAGCTATTATCCATAAGTATCTTGCCAAGGTCCCCAACAGTGTTGATGTTGAAGAGATCGTTCAGATGAGTGTGGGCTTTAACGGTGCATCACTTGCCACTTTAGTCAACGAAGCCGCGCTGCTTGCATTGCGCGAACACCAGATGCAGGTGACGATGGACCATTTTTATGCGGTTAAAGACAAGGTGGCCTACGGTAAAAAGAAACTGGCTATCTTATCGCCTCAGCAAAAACAGTTCAGAGCACGTTATTTGGCTGCAAAAGCCGCTATTGCGTACGTACACGATCTTCCTTTTGAAAAAGTAATGCTCTCTTCAGAGACCATAAAACCGCAGATGGATGCGCCGATGATCCAGAGTGAGATCGAAGCACATATCAAAGTATTGCTTGCCGGTATGGCCGCTTGTGATATTCATTTTAATGAACATGCAACAAATGTTCGTACGGATCTTAAGCAAGCGAAACAGCTGGCTTTGGAGATGGTCGACCAATACGGCATGGGAGATAGTATGGTTGCATTGGTCAATGAAGATATAGGAATCCTGGATACCTTGTACAAAGAGACAAAAGTTGAGCTGGTCCAATTGGAAAGTGCTATCACAGCTATTGAATCAGTGCTGATGGAGAAAGAGTCTATTACAAAAGAATATATCAGTACGTTGATCGGGTGATGGTCTATTTTAACGGGTTTGCGCTTCGAGACGAAGCGCACTTTTTCGATGCTTTTTTGGATGATGGCCAGTATGTCATCAGCGGTTTCAGTTATGGCGCGATCAAAGCGTTTAAAGCAGCGATGAACAGCTCGATACGTGTTGACAAACTGCAATTGATATCGCCGGCTTTTTTTCAAAGCAAAGGTGCAAAGTTTAGACGTTTGCAGCTTATAGGTTATCAGAAAAACAGTGCTGCCTATCTTGCAAAATTTACAGAAAACTGCTTTTTACCTTACGGCGTACAAGAGGTTTCTTATACCGATCACAATGTCGCGCAGTTAGAAGAACTTTTGACCCATGAGTGGAGGGAAGAAGAGCTTCAAACCTTGAGAGATAGAGGGACAGTAATAGAGGTCTATCTTGGCGGACAAGACAAGATAAGCGACGTTGGACCGGCCTACGTTTTTTTTCGCCCCTATGCAACAGTGATGTTGATCAAAGGCGCCAACCATTTTTTACAGGGAGAGTAATATGAATACGATAAAAATCGGTGTTATCACCGCATCAGACAGGGCCAGTGCAGGTATCTATGAAGATATATCCGGTATGGCTATCCAGGAGACCATGAGAGACTATCTTACAACTGCATTTGAGATCGAATATCGATGTATTCCGGACGAACAGTCCGTGATAGAAGATACAATGAAAGAGCTGTGTGATGAGGAGGGGTGTTGCCTTGTTGTGACAACAGGAGGAACCGGTCCTGCACTTCGTGATGTAACGCCGGAAGCGACTGAAAACGTCTGCCAGAAGATGATGCCGGGTTTTGGCGAGCTTATGCGTCAAGTCTCACTGCAATATGTACCAACAGCCATACTCTCACGTCAAACGGCAGGTATCCGAGGGAAATCGTTGATAATCAACCTTCCGGGAAAACCAAAATCAATTCGAGAATGTTTAGATGCTGTTTTTCCGGCTGTACCGTATTGCATTGACTTGCTAGAGGGACCATATCTTGAATGTGATGAGAGTGTTATCAAAGCTTTTCGTCCCAAAACAAAATAATTTGTAAAAATTAAAATAAACAGTAACTTATATAACTATTTACAACTAATAGTATTGTATACTATGCCTTATCTAAGCATACATCTCATAACACTCAATATCGTCAAATTGGTGTAGATGTATTCAAAACCAAGGTTAATATATATGCAGTCACAGAACGTCCTTACGAGTTTTAAATCGTTAGATCATCCTTCAGAATTGATCTTAATGATGACAAAAGGGATTCAAAAAGGTGCCTTGATCGCCACGCTGATAGGTTCTGCTTTATTTGTTTTTTTACTATATGACTATAATCCTCTTTACATTCTCTCTTTTTGGCTTTTGGCACAGTTTATCTTGTCGATCGTACGTGTCAATCTCGCGAGAAAACTTGAAAAATATATCAAGCAAGATGATCTGTTAAAAAAGAAATACGTTACTTACAATATCGAAGGTACGATGTTAAGTGCATTTCTGTGGGGATTGACCAGTTGGCTAACTGTACTCTATGCACCAGAGGCATATACCTACTATATTTTGGTTCTTTTGTTTGCATTGACAGCAGGTGCGACGACAACACTAGGTTCCGTCTTTCGTGCCTACTTTGCTTTCATGGGGATCATCCTGCTCATGTTAAGCAGCTCTTTTCTCTATTATGGCGGTGATACTCACCTAATCATTGCATTTGCAAGCGTTGTGGCAATAACAATTTTAACAGCTACCGGTTCAGACTATTATCTAAAACTGAAAAAGATAATCGAGTTAAGTGTGCAACTTAAGATGTTTAATACAGCGTTGGAAGAGCGTGTGCGAACAGAGGTACAGAAAAATGTTGATAAAGATATACAACTGATGCATCAAGCCCGTTTGGCGCAAATGGGTGAGATGATCAATCTGATCGCACATCAATGGCGACAACCGCTCCATATTATAGCAACGGCAGCAACGGACATGGATCTTAAAATTAAGTTGCATTCATTAGATAATGAGACAAGTAAAAAACACATTGAGACTATAAATGCATTGACACAGCATCTTTCGTCTACTATCGATGACTTTAGAGACTTTTTCAAGGTTACGAAAGTGAAAGAAACAACCTCATTTAAAGCAGTCGTTGACGCAACATTAAATATAGTGGGCGAGTATATAGGCAACAAACACATAACGATTAAAACTGATATCAAGAATAGTGATACGTTTAAAAGTTATCCCAATGAACTTAAACAGGTGCTCCTCAATCTTCTTAAAAATGCTCAAGATGTGTTGTTGGAAAGAAAAATTGATGATGCATGGATCAGTATAAGAACATTTTGCGATGAACAGCATCTTTACCTGGAGGTCTGTGACAATGCCGGCGGGGTTCCCGAAGCAATCCTCGATCAGATATTTGATGCCTATATTACGTCCAAGTCACAAGAAGAAGGTACGGGGTTGGGGCTGTATATGAGCAAGATAATTATTGAAGAGCATTGTTCAGGGAGATTAGCTGTGCGAAATACAGAAGAGGGCGCTTGTTTCACAATACGTCTGCAAAAGTGAATCTTGCCTTCAGCGTGATAAAAAGCCAGGTGACCTCTAAAGCATTAATGTTCAGTTAGCAGATCGACTAAATAAGAGGTACTATGATTATCTATAGTGCCAGGCGAATTCCTACAGGACAGTGGTCGGAGCCTGTCACCTCTTGTAATATAAATGCATCTTCGAGCACTTCAGCCAGATCATCAGAGATAAAGAAATAGTCAATCCTCCAGCCCACATTTTTAGTTCGTGCGCCGGAACGGTATGACCACCAGCTGTACTCCTCTTCTTTGTCGCCGTTAACATAGCGGAATGTGTCGATATAGCCGTTGTCGACAAGCTTATCCATCCATTCACGTTCTATTGGCAAGAACCCTGAAGTTTTCGAGTTTGCTTTAGGATTTTTAAGATCGATCTCTTTGTGTGCCGTATTGACATCACCGCAGATAACGATTGATCTGCCTGCCTCTCGTAAGCTATTACAGTAGTTGAGAAAATCATCATAGAACTTCATCTTAAGGGCAAGACGCTCGTCATCCTTTTGACCATTTGGAAAGTAGACATTAAAAAGTACAAAATCACCGTAGTCCTGTTCGACAATACGTCCTTCACGGGCAAGGTCGATGTCATGACGATTGTCTGTATAGAGAGGTTCAAGCATTGAAAACGATGCCGTTCCGGAGTACCCTTTTTTGTCAGCGCTGTTGACATTGAGTGTCGTGAACGCCAAATCGAACAGGTTGTCAGGAATCTGCTCAGGAAGCGCTTTGATCTCTTGCAGACATAAGATGTCAGGTTGACGCTCATCGATCCACTTAAGTGCTTCTTTGTTCGCTACAGCACGTATCCCGTTTACATTCCAAGAGATGATCTCTGTTGAGTCTGACATTGTGGTATTCCTAAGGTTTTGATGCGCGTATTTTACCCGCTCAAACTATGATTGTGCTTATTGATTGACTAGCGCATAAAACGCAAAGAAACTCATCATACCGACATAGAGGAGGGTTGCGAGGACACTGCGCCAGAGTCTCGAAGGTGAGCGCTCGGCATCCGTGAAGTAACGGAAGCCATGAAGCACCGCCGCCTGAAGCAGGTACAGTGCGTAACCCAGTAGTATGACGGCCTGCGCCTTGACACCGACTGTGGCAAAGACGACGATGAAGGCCATAAAAGAGAAGGCCAGGTTGGCAAAGCCAACTTCAAACATCCAATCGGGGCGGTCTGTTTCCCAGCCAAGCCGCTTTGCATCCGATCGGTGAAAGATAACGTGGCGGAGAAAGGCAAGAAGGCCGACTATGCCGACTGTGGTAACCGTGACGACAGCAAGGGCGGTCTGTAGTGATGTGCTCAGGTAGTAAAAACCGAAGAAAATACCGACAGCGCCCGTCATCATGCTCAATATACTGATCCATCCTGCCATAAATACTCCTGTGATGTTTAAGTGTCAATATTAAACATCATATAGGTAGGTAGCTGAAAATATCCCGGTGTCAGAGATAATCACTTTAAAGAGATTAATAGAGACGAGATGAGAGGCATTTATGTTGATAGGTTAAAAGAGAAAACTCTCTTTCATATAGCGTTCGATCTCTTTGAGGTCATAGCGTCCCTCGGCGAAATAATTATTGGCGAGTACCCCTTGGCCCAAGAGCATGTCGGCACCGTCTTTGGCAGTGATGCCCAGCTCGGCTGAGAGTTTTAGAAAGGGGGTGACCTTGCCGTAGATCGCATCGGCGCTGAAAGAGGCCTTCTGGAGCAGTGGCTTTAGTAGCTCAATCGGGGCAGGGAGATTGTCATCTTCAAGACCGGCAGAGGTAGTATTGACAATAAGGTCATAGGACTCGATTGGCATATTGTTCCATGTGTGTGTATTCATACCTTCTGCTTTGAAGTAATCTAGACGACCTTCGCTCCGATTAAGAATATTCACATCAAGACCTAATTCCCAATAAAAGCCTCCAATAGCTTTCGCAGTACCTCCGGCACCTATAATCAAAATTTTATTAAGCTGACCGAACGACTTAATAGCAAAATTGAAGCCATCTGCATCGGTGTTATAGCCGATAAGTTTACCATTTTCATTGATAAGTGTATTAACTACACCAATTCTATTGGCAAATCCACGGATCTCGTCGCAGGCTTTAAAGGCAGCCTCTTTATGAGGAACCGTCACATTGGCACCGCTCAGTCCAAGATTGAAAAAAGTCTCACGCAGTTTGGAGCCCTCTTTGAGCTGTATACGTGTGTAGCAGCCTTCAAAACCGAGTGATCTGAAAACGTGGTTGTGCATAAGAGGTGAACGCGAGTGCGCTACCGGATCGCCGAAGATGGCAAAAAGTTTCACTTCATATCGTTTAAGTCATTTAGAGAGCTGACAAGGGCGCCGAGTTTGTTGTGCACCTCTTGGTACTCCATCTCAGGAACAGAGTCAGCTACAATACCTGCACCGGCCTGCAAGATGACCATCTCCGGCGTAACAAGGGCGGTACGAATAGTAATCGCTGAATCCATGTTGCCATCAAAGCCGAAGTACCCTATCGCACCGCTGTAAAAGCCGCGTTTCAGCCCCTCAAACTCAGCGATAAGTTCCATGGCCCGGATCTTTGGCGCACCGGTCATGGTGCCTGCAGTGAAGGTGGCTGCAAAAAGGTCGAACATATCCTTGTCATCGCGAAGTGTTGCAACAACATCAGTGACAATGTGCATGACGTGTGAGTATCGTTCAATGTGCATCATGTCCTCGACTTTGACACTGCCTGTCTTAGCCACGCGACCGACATCGTTACGACCTAGGTCGATCAACATAAGGTGTTCTGCAAGCTCTTTAGGGTCAGCTAGCAGTTCATCTTCCATCGCTCTATCTTGCTCTTTAGTCTCACCGCGTTTGCGTGTGCCGGCAATAGGACGAAGCAGCAGTTCACCTTCTGTCAGACGCACCATTACCTCAGGTGAAGAGCCGACGATGCTAAACTCTTCAAACTCCAATAAAAACATATAAGGCGATGGGTTTTTAGTACGCAGAATCCTGTAAAAAGAGAAGGGATCCACATTTACATTACGCGTGAATCGATTTGTCATCAGTATCTGAAAAACATCACCGCTTTTGATCATCTCTTTAGATTTCGCCACCATATCGAAGAACTTCTCTTTGGAGAAAGCAAACGAGCCTTTATCATCACCTACGAGTGGTTTTAAGGGTGTATAACTGTAAGAAGATTTGAGGTCGGCTTCAATCGCATTAAAATGCTCTTCAAACCCCTCCGTCATCGAAAGCAGGGTGATCTTATGGTCTTTATGTGAGTAGACCGCCACCATCTTTGGCAGGACAAGATCCAAGTCTGGTACATTCATGGTGTCATCGAGTCTGTCCATGAAGCTCGCCAGTACTGGTTCAAAGACTTTAACCATGTCGTAACCGATGTAACCTATAAAACCGTCAACATAACCGAGCCCAAGTTCTTTGGTGTACTCTTTATACTTTTGTGTATCAATTTTTTTATAATACTCTTTTAAAAAGGTAAAGGGTGAACCGTTAATAACTTCAAGACAGCCTTGTGCATCTGTATAGGTTGTGACATTGTCATTATATTGCAGACGTTCTCTTGCTCCGATGATAATGATAGAGTAGTTTCCATCCGAACTTCCGGCACTTTCAAAGAGAAAACTTATCTCATCGCTAAATCGTGCTTTAAGTTTTTCATAAACTGCTATCGGTGCGAACTGGTCGAGCATAAAGTGTTGTGTTTTAATCACAAGGACCCTTTATATTTTAGTAAGAAAAGCGCCTGATTCAACACTTTTTCGGATGACAGGAAGTGCTTCACGTGCAGATGCCTGTGTCTTGAAAGGTCCTACGAGAACTTTAGTCAAAGTTTTTCCACTGCGTGTGACTTTATGGAATGTATAGGTATAACCACGCTCAGCGATCTTGTCTAAAAATGTTTTAGAAGGTGCATACGTTGCAAATGAACCCACTTGGATATAGTAGTGACCTGATGCTGCAGCAGTTGGTGCTTTTGTCTTTACAACACGATTGCTTTTAGCATCATATTTTCCAGACGGTCGAAATGGTACAGGCTTAAGCACCTGTTTCGCTTCCGTAGTAGTTGATGTAGATGTACCACTGCTTTTGGGTTTAGTGTTTGATGTATAGTCCGGCTCTTTAAGAATCTCAGGATCTTCAAAAACAGTCTCATAGATACGTTCAGACTCGGCTTTACCATCAGGTACTGCTACCGGCATGGGCTTCGCTTGAACAACACCCTCTTCTTCAACGACAAGCTCACTGCTCTGGTCAGCATTGTCGATGAGAGGCACATTCTCTGCAGCCAGATCAGCTTCAGGGTCTCGAACAACCTCTTCAACAACAACCTGGCTGATCTCAGGGGGATGTGGTAGATTTGACTCTTTTTTGCTGCTGACCTGGTTCATAACAACCACAACGATGATGAGAATAATAGCAAAGGTGGCAATGGTTAAAAGAATTTTCTTTGTACTATTGTTCTTTGAGCTTTTATTCAAGATGATGTCGTTGAGTCCGTTTTTGTCTTCCATCGTTTAACCTTTAAAGATCTTATAGGGTATGTTCAAAATATTATAGGCATCCGGGAGGCCTGGGTTTGGAAAGATCCGCCACTGTTTTTGGAGTTTCTCTTCTAATTTATTTGAGATTATTTTAGCGAGTTCTTCTCTTTGTACAGCTGAAATATCACCGCAATAGACGTAGAGATGCAGATGTGAAGGTGTTTTACTCTCATAAGCTGTAAACTCATCAAGACCCTGACTTCGCAGAATTTTTGATACTTTATGATAAAAAAACTCTTTTTCATCACCATTGTAGTCCATGACAAAATAGTTTGCAGATGAAGGAAGGGTCGTAGCTATCGTGATCTTATGTTTACGGTGCTTATCAATAAGATCATCACTTAAAAAAGCGTCGATCTTCTCATATTTACTTAGAAAAGTACGCCCTTCAAAAGTGATCTCTTCAATGATGTTGGGGTGTTTAAGCCAGTAATGATCTCTAATCAATGGAAAGAGAGTAGAGACCACGATCGTTCTAGTACGTTGACTGGTTGTAGATAACGAAGTTTTGAGCAAGTGCTTTAAGCTCTTCTTTAATGGCAGCATGTTTTTCTGCATCATTGATGTTGTCAAGAACATCACAGATCCGCTCAGCAATAAGTTCAAACTCTTTCTCTTTCATACCGCGTGATGTCAATGCCGCAGAGCCGACACGAATACCTGAAGTGACAAATGGTGAACGTGTCTCGCCTGGAACAGTGTTTTTGTTTACTGTGATACCGGCGTTGCCTAGAGCAGCATCAGCCTCTTTACCGGAAAAATCTTTGTCTAAAAATGAGACAAGGATCAGGTGGTTGTCTGTACCGCCGGAAACAACGTCATAACCGCGTTTCATAAGTACGTCTGCAAGGACAGATGCATTTTTCTTCACTTGTACAGCATACTCTTTCCATTCCGGTGAAAGGTTGTATTTAAATCCAACCGCTTTTGCAGCGATGACGTGAACAAGCGGACCGCCTTGAAGACCCGGGAAGATCGCCGAGTTGACTTTTTTGGCAATCTCTTCATCATTCGTCATGATCATACCGCCACGAGGACCGGCCAATGTTTTGTGGGTCGTTGTCGTAACAACATCAGCATACGGGAATGGGCTAGGGTGTTCACCTGCAGCTACAAGACCTGCAATGTGTGCAATGTCGGCAAAAAGGATCGCACCGACGTCGTCAGCGATCTCACGAAACTTCTTGAAATCGATCTCACGAGCGTATGCAGATGCACCACAAACAATGATCTTAGGCTGAGTGATACGCGCGATATCCATGACACGCTCATAATTAATACGGCCATCAAGCTCAACGCCATAGGTGAAACTAGAGTAGTTTTTACCAGAAAATGACGGTTTTGAACCATGTGTCAAGTGACCGCCATGAGAGAGATCCATACCCAGGATCTTGTCACCGGCTTTAAGGAGTGCTGCATAAACAGCACCGTTGGCCTGAGAACCGGCATGCGGCTGCACGTTGGCAAACTTACAGTCAAAAAGCTGGCATGCACGGTCAACTGCAAGTTGTTCAACACCGTCAGCATACTCACAACCGCCATAGTAACGTTTACCAGGGTAGCCCTCAGCATATTTATTGGTAAATACTGAACCCATTGCTTCCATTACAGCCGGAAGTGTGAAGTTCTCAGAAGCGATCATCTCCAGGTGGTCTGTTTGACGCTCCAACTCTTTTTCGCACAGTGCGAAGATCTCATTGTCATACTCTTGTAAAAAACTCATGTTATTCCTTTTTTAGATTTTAGTTGAAGGGGATAAACCCTTGATGCACTATCGCTCTGATTTAGCGGTAGGTTGGCGGCACTTTGTACCCTGGAGAGTCCGTTAAGACTCATCATCCTCTTTATCGATTTCATTAGTTTGCGGTTTCATTGCAGGAAATAGCAATACATCGCGGATAGAGTGTTCGTTTGTCAGTAACATGACTAAACGATCCATGCCTATACCTTGACCTGCAGTTGGTGCCATTCCATAAGAGAGAGCATTGACATAGTCAGCATCCATCTCATGGGCTTCATCGTCGCCGCCGGTCTCTTTAGCTTCCATCTGCCCTTCAAAACGAGCCAATTGGTCCAGAGGGTCATTTAGCTCTGAGAAAGCATTGGCGATCTCACGTCCGGCAATAAACAGTTCAAATCGGTCTGTAAGTTCCGGATTCTCATCATTACGACGTGCCAATGGCGAGATCTCAACAGGGTACATCGTGATGAACGTCGGGTTGATAAGTTTCTTTTCAACATACTCGTCAAAAAGTTCACCTTGCAGTTGACCCAGGTTCATAGCTACATTAACATCGACGTGCTTCTCTTTGAGGTAAGCAATGATCTTCTCTTTATCATTGACGATATCTGCCGGTACACCACCGATCTCTGTTAACGATGCGATCAATGGGATCTCTGTGAAGTAGCTGTAATCTACTTCGATATCACCGTAAGGAAGAACCGTCGGCAGGTCAAGGTGTTTAAAAAGATAGGCGAAGTACTCTTTTGTAATCGCGATAAGATCTTTATAGGTCTTGAATGCCCAGTAAAACTCAATAGAGGTGAACTCCGGATTGTGCGTTGCGTCCATTCCCTCATTTCTAAAGTTACGGTTGATCTCAAATACTGCCTCAAAACCACCGACAATAAGACGTTTTAGATAAAGCTCAGGGGCAATACGAAGGTAACGGTCGATACTAAGTGCATTATGATGCGTTACAAAAGGTTTGGCATTGGCGCCGACTGCAATTGGGTGCATCATCTGTGTTTCAACCTCTAAAAATCCTTTCTCTTCAAAGAACCGTCGGGTGAGCGAGATGACTTTTGAACGCATACGGAAGGTTCGTCTAACATCAGCATTCATGATCAGGTCCAGATAACGTTGACGATAACGCATCTCTTTATCTGTGATACCGTGAAATTTTTCAGGAAGTGGTGAAATTGCTTTAGTCAGAAGTTTCAGTGTACTGACATGAATCGATAGCTCACCTTGGTTTGTTACAAAAGGGAAACCGCTTACTTCTATAATATCACCGACTTCAAAATTCTTTTTAAAGATGTCATTGTAAAAACCTTCCGGAAGGTTGTCTCGTGTGACATAGATCTGAAGCATACCGCTCTCATCTTCGATCTTTAGAAAGCTGGCCTTACCCATGATACGGAAAAACTTAATACGTCCTGCAACAGTAAAGTTTCGTTTTTCATCACGTCTCTCTTCCATTGCAGCCACATCACTGTTTACATCGATGTACTGGGCAATAGTCGTGTTGCGTTTAACGTTATTATCGTAGGGATTAATACCATGCTCGCGCAGTACATTGGTCTTTTCAATACGCTGCTGTATATATTTGTTTTCTAAATTCAATAAGTTCTCCTGTAAAGTTTCTAGTTATTTTGGCACTTTTTGCAGATACCATAGATCTGCATAGAATGATCATGCATTTTAAATCCGAATTTTTCAGCGATCTTATGTTGTTGCGCTTCAATAACATCATCAACAAATTCAGTGATCTCCCCACACTCTGTACAAATCATATGGTCATGATGGTCTTTAGCACCAAGCTCATACTTTTTACCTTGTGCGCCGAATGAGAGTGATGAGACGATATCATTCTCCTCAAGCATAGAGAGCGTTCTGTATATCGTTGCAATACCTGCATTAAGCTCAGGGTACTTCTCTTTGATGAGCAGGTGCAGTGCTTCTGGTGTGAGATGTTCTTGAGAGTAATAAAGTGTTTCAAGAATCTTTTCACGTTGATTGGTGAACTTAAGCGCTTTATCTTTAAGAAGCGCTTTGAAGTCAGCTAGAAGCTTGTCGTATTCAATCGTCCGTTCTGTAGATGATGAGTCCATATCTACTCTCCCGCAGTGATGTTGTCTTCGATGTGTTTTTTAACACTTTGTTTGATCTTTTCAGCACTTTCGTCAAGTGTTTCATCAACACTGTTCTTAGCATCGTCGATCTGCTCCTGCGCTGCTTTTACACCCTTCTCAACTGTCTCATTAAGATCACTGCTTACCTCTGCAGGATCGATGTGCATGATAAAGCTGCCAGCTTCAACCAAGATTGGAAAAAGGATACTGTTTTTCATCGTTGGCTCAAGATTTACACGAATGGCTTGAACATTATAGATCGCATACGCTATGACAGCACCGATTAGAAAGAACTTACCACTGCCTACTATAAATCCGAACACTTTGTCTACCGGACCAAGACCACTTGCTTTTGAAAGCTTGGTAAAGAGCATGCCAATGATGATCATACCCGCCCAGAAGATGATCAGCGTTGCAACAAAACCAACAAAGCTGATGGCTGCGTCTGATTCAAATTTAAAGATAGTGTCACTAATAAGTCCGCCGACACTGTCGCCTAAGCGCGATGCAATGAAGATACCGCCAATAATGCCGATTAGACCAAATAGCTCTTTGAAAAAGCCGTTTATGATCCCTTTTAGACCAAGAAGTAATATGATGATGCCGACAACGAGATCGAAATAGTGAAGTTCCATGGGCAATGCTCTGTATTGATTTTAACGCGTATTATATCGCCCAAAACTGTATATTAGATAATGAGACTGTTTATCAAACCATAAATACTAGTTAGAACAGGTAGGTCAGAGGTTTTTTAGTAATATTTGTGTAACATAAATCTTTTAAAATTTAGAGTGTACTTCAACGAGTATGCTATTCTATATAAGGTTTAATTATGAGTATTTGGACACCATCAAGCTGGAGAGAGAAACCTGTTCTACAACAACCAACGTACCCTGATATGGAAGCGTTAAATCGTGTTGAAAAAGATCTTCGTTCTTATCCGCCACTTGTATTTGCTGGAGAAGCACGTAACCTTAAAAAGCAACTGGGTGATGTTGCTAATGGTAAAGCATTTCTATTGCAGGGCGGCGACTGTGCTGAGAGTTTCTCAGAATTCAGTGCCACAAATATTCGTGATTCCTTTAAAGTCATGATGCAGATGGCGGTTGTTATGACATTTGCAGGCGGATTGCCTGTCGTTAAAGTTGGACGTATGGGCGGACAATTTGCCAAGCCCCGTTCTTCTGATACAGAGACGATCGGTGATGTGACACTGCCAAGTTACCGTGGTGATATTATTAACAGTGTTGAGTTTACAGAAGAGGGACGTCAACCGGACCCACGCCGTATGATCGAAGCGTACCATCAATCAACGGCAACGCTTAATCTTCTTCGTGCCTTTGCTACAGGCGGTATGGCCGATCTTCATCAAGTCCATAAATGGAACCTGGACTTTGCGCATCAAAGCAAGGTAGCTTCAAAATATGAAGAACTTGCCGAGCAGATCTCTCAGTCGTTAGAGTTTATGGACGCGTGTGGTGTTAACTCATCGACATTCCGTACTCTTCGTGAGACAGATTTTTATACATCACACGAAGCACTTCTTCTTCCATATGAAGAGGCATTTACGCGTCAAGACTCTTTAACAGGTGACTGGTACGATGTCTCTGCGCATATGCTCTGGATTGGTGACCGTACACGTCAACTTGACGGTGCTCACGTTGAATTTATGCGCGGTATTCACAACCCGATCGGTATCAAAGCCGGTCCGTCAATGGATCCTGATGATCTTATTAAATTGATCAACACGCTTAACCCTGAAAATGAAGCAGGGCGCCTTAACGTTATTGTTCGTATGGGTGCTGACAAAGTTGGTGATCATCTTCCGGCACTTATCCGTGCTGTTGAGAAAGAGGGACAAAAAGTTGTATGGTCATGTGATCCGATGCATGGTAATACGATTAAGTCCAGTACCAGCTATAAAACACGCCCGGTAGACAGTATTCTTTCTGAGATGAAGCAGTTCTTCCAGGTTCATAAAGCTGAAGGAACACATGCGGGCGGTGTTCATCTTGAGATGACCGGTAAAAATGTTACTGAGTGTGTAGGGGGGAGATTTAGAGTCACTGATGAAGATCTCTCTTCTCGTTACCACACGCATTGTGATCCGCGTCTAAATGCAGACCAGTCACTTGAACTTGCCTTTTTAATTGCAGATACACTTAAAGCAGCTACGCACTAAATGTAAAGCCTGACGAGAAGAAGCTTCTTCGTAAGCGTTACGAAGAAGCTCTTCTATCTTGATACCCTCCGCACCTTTTTTCCTACAGTGTTTTAAAGACAACCCTTTCTCCCTATTGATTCATCATGCAGTGCGCTGAGAATCTCTGTCTATAAAAAACTATATAACACGCCTATGCACGTCGTCAGTGAAACAGACGCTACGGGCTCTATATATGGTGTGCTGAGGCTAAAGGGGATTGTAAAAACGGATCTATTTTTACATATCGTTTACGACACGACTGCTAAAGGTGCCCTAAATTAAAATGTAACAATTGTATGTATAAACAAGGGAGTGTCAAAAAGAGAGATGGAGATGTCCAAAGGGCATTTTGAATTGCCCTTATAACTTATATTCCGTTAGCATCCAAGATACGAATTAACTCTTCCGGGCGGTTAGAATACATAATTGCAGTGTTGCGAGAAACAATACGTTTTTTAACAAACTCTACGAGTTGTTGTGTCTGTGTGACCATTCCTGTCTCTGTTTGGTTCAGTTGCATTTGTGAATAGACTTGATGAACCTTGTCTTCTCGAATCAGGTTGGCAATTGCCGGATTGGTGAGCATGAACTCCTGAGCTGCAATACGCCCACCGCCAATTTTTGGAAGCAAGGCCTGTGCAATAACTGCTACAAGTGAGGTAGAAAGTTGCGCACGTACCTGTGGCTGTTCTTCACCTGAGAAAACATCAATAATACGGTTAATTGTCTGTGGGGCAGAGTTCGTGTGCAGTGTCCCAAATACAAGGTGACCTGTTTCAGCCGCTGTCAGAGCAGCTCCGATCGTCTCTTGGTCACGCATCTCCCCAATCAGGATAACATCAGGATCTTGACGCATTGCATATTTAAGTGCTATTGCAAAACTTTTAGTATCATTACCAACATTTCGTTGAGAAAATAGACATTTTTTATTGGTGTGAACAAACTCAACCGGGTCTTCAACTGTGATAATATGACGATTTTCTGTCTCATTGATCTCATTCAGCATGGCAGCCAATGTCGTTGATTTACCTGATCCGTTAGGACCGGTTACAAGGATAAGACCTTTTTCGCGCTTGATGATCTCTTTAAAAACAGGATTGGCATTAAGATCGTCCAAACTTGGGATTTCAATAGGAATAATACGAAATGCACAGGCTAGTTCTTCTAATGTCTTATAATAGTTTGCACGAAAACGGCCAATTTCCGGAAGCATGATCGCAAAGTCAAGCTCGTTGTGCTCTTCCAGATCTTTTTTCTGTTTCTCAGTAAGTAGGGCATACGCCATATCTTCGATCATTTTACCATCAAGAACAGGCAGGTTCAGTGCGACCAAACGACCATCAATACGTATTTGTGGTTCAGAACGGGAAACAAGGTGAAGGTCAGATGCTTTGTAGGCAACAACACTTTTCAGCAATTTTCTAATATCTAATGCTTGACTCATAATAACTCCAAATTGGTTAGATGCTTACATAGAACAACGCAAACAAGTTCTATGACTATCCTGTATATCTA
>JAQIBF010000086.1 GCA_027859195.1 Helicobacteraceae bacterium | reverse complement strand
CAGACAAAGATGCCATGCTGCTTTTCGCCGGTGGACTAGAAGACTTTAACGATTTTGAAGCGACATTTGAATGCTATAAAAGCGTACTGACTCCGAAGACTATCACGACATTTTTTGTGGACAATCTCATCAAAGACTCTGTTTTTGAATACGAAGGTGTGACTGTTTACGCATTTGCACTCGACGAGAGTTCCGTCTGGAATGAACTTATCTCATACGCCGATCTGGACAAGAAAGAACTTAAACGTATGAGTGCCGAAGACAAACTGGACACACTCTATGACAGTCTGAAAGCCACCACTTTCTATACTTCTAAAATGACCTACGCAGAGACTTGTGCTCTTAGAATGGGGTAAATGTGTAGATCTCAACAGACAATGCCGGTCTATTTACTCTGGCTTGTCTCTACAGTTATATAATTGAAGGATCTATATAATCTGGAGGAAAAGATGCGACATATCTACCTTGACAATAAAAAGATCATGGCTGCCTATTCGGCTAAACAGATCACAACTCGTGAGAAAGAGAAACTGCTCAAAAAACTGAATGAGTTTGAAAAGATCCAAAAATCAGTGCACGCGCATACCGCTTTAACATCACAAGAGAGTTTTTCAACTGACGAATTAAGAACGTGATGCCGTTAATCGCATCTATGTTTTAACCCCTCTCTTTTTATACCCTTTTTATTTTAATATCTCTAATGCTGCTGTTTTTTTACAATTGTACGAGCCTGTTTCAATCTCTCGCAATATTTGAAAGAAAATAAAGAGGAGTTCGGACGCTGTTCATATCAAACGCTATCCTTAATCCTGTAATGAACTTACTTGAGTATACCCCCTCCAAAGGCACTATCTTGTATAATCCGCGATACAGACATGAGGATGCCAATGATCGAGATCATCGAACTACTTTTTTTAGGTGCAGCAGTCGGAACACTGTCGGGCTTTTTTGGTATCGGCGGGGGAACAATTCTTGTCCCGGCACTCCTTTTTATGGGGTATGACATCAAGATTGCGATCGGTATCTCGGTAGTACAGATGGTCTTTAGCTCTATTTACGGTTCATATCTGAACCTTCGCAAAGGCACGCTTGACATCAAAATGGTGTTGATGATAGGTTTCGGCGGATTCGCCGGAGCCTTGTTAAGCCCCTACATCATCATGACGCTTTCGTCTAAAACACTCGAAGCGATCTTCCTCGGTTTTGTCCTTTTTGCACTGGCCCGTATGTTCTTCAAGACAACAGAACATCAAGACGAGAAAAGTGCCCACCCGGTCATCCTTTTTATTATCGGGGCCATATTGGGTGCTTTTGCTATCTCGATCGGTATTGGCGGATCGATCCTGCTGGTTCCGTTGCTGGTTGGTTTTCTGCATGTGCCGCTTAAAAAAGCAATTTCAGCAGGTCTTTTCTTTGTTGTCTTCTCATCACTCTCAGGACTCATTGGTCTGAGTGTCGCCGGGCATATTGACTATGAAAGCGGTATTGTCATCGGTCTCGCCTCTTTGGGCGGTGTTGCTGCCGGTATATGGTTTAAACATAAGGTCGCAGAGAAGCAGCACAAACTTGCATTGATGGTTTTTTACATCGGTGTATCAGCATATTTATTTTACAGATTGGTAGGTCATAATGGATAAGATTAGAATTACAGGCGCACGTGAGAACAATCTCAAAAATATTTCGTTAGAAATTCCGAAAAACAAACTTGTAGTTTGTACAGGTCTAAGTGGAAGTGGTAAGTCGACACTCGCATTCGGCACACTTTATGCGGAGGGACAACGCCGTTACTTGGAAAGTCTTTCAAGTTATGCACGTCAATTCCTCGACCGTATCGGTCAGCCGGATGTTGACAAGATCGAAGGTTTGACACCGGCCATCGCGATCGACCAGAAGACCACCTCTAAAAATCCGCGTTCAACTGTCGGTACCATCACTGAGATCTATGACTACCTGCGTCTTCTCTATGCACGTATCGGGGTTCAGCACTGTCATCTTTGCGGCAAAAAGGTCTCACAGATGTCGGCAGCTGACATCATCGACCAGGTGAAAAAACTGCCTATCGGTGCAAAGATCGTTATCCTCGCCCCATTGATCCGTGAGAAAAAAGGGACGTACAATGACCTTTTTGAGTCACTGCGCCAGAAAGGGTATGTCCGTGCGATGATCAACGGGGTTATGACACGTCTTGATGATGAGATCGAACTCTCAAAGAGCAAAAAACATACGATTAAAGTGGTCATTGACCGTATCGTCATCAAAGAAGACAACCTGGACCGCATTGCACAGGATGTTGAAAAAGCCCTTAAAGAGAGTTACGGTGAAGTGGAGCTGGAATTTCTTAACAATGAAGAGATGGGGTATGCTGAACGTATTATCCACTACTCTGAACACAATGCCTGTTTTGACTGTAAGGTCAGTTTTGAGCCTCTTGAACCGCTTACCTTCTCATTTAACTCGCCTAAAGGGGCCTGTCCTGAATGTGATGGACTTGGGCTTCGTTATGCACTGGACCAGGAGAAGATCATCGATGTTGACCTCTCCATCGAAGAGGGTGCAGTCAAGATCATATACGGTTTTAACAAGGGTTACTACTTCACCTTCCTAAAAGGGATGTGTGCACACAACAAGATCAATATCAACGTACCGTTCAGCGAGTTGCAAGAACATGAGAAAAAAGCAATTACACACGGCGGTATCGAAGAGGTCGAGTTTGAGTGGAAAGGCCACCCTATCAAGCGTGTTTGGCCAGGGATCACCCGCATCGCTTACGACATGTTTAAAGATGAAAAAGAGCTGCAGGACTACATGAGCGAAAAGATCTGTAACGTCTGTAACGGCAACCGTCTTCGCCGTGAATCATTGGCTGTCGACGTGGCAGGCAAGAAGATCTTTGAATTGATAGAACTTCCGATCGAAAAAAGTTACAAGTGGTTTGAGGACGAGAAGAACTTCGAATTTTTGAGTCACCAGTCTCAGATGATCGCAAGACCTATCATCAACGAGATCCGTGAACGCCTCTTTTTTTTATACGACGTGGGTCTGGGCTACATCACGTTAGACCGTGATGCACGCTCTATCAGCGGGGGTGAAGCACAGCGTATCCGTATTGCTTCACAGATCGGTTCGGGTCTGACAGGGGTTATGTACGTACTTGACGAACCGAGTATCGGTCTGCATGAACGCGACACGATGAAGTTGATCCGTACGCTTCGTTCTCTTCAGGAGAAGGGCAATTCGGTCATCGTGGTTGAACACGACAAAGAGACCATTGATAACGCCGACTACATCATCGACATCGGTCCGGGCGCAGGTAAGTTCGGCGGTGAGGTTGTCTTTGCCGGAACACGTAAAGAGCTTGAAAATGCGAAAACGATCACGGCTGATTACCTCTCAGGCCGTAAGATGATCGAATATTTTCACCGTCGTCCGCAAGAGAACTGGCTTGAGATCAACAATGTCAATATCAACAACATTGAGAAGCTTTCGACCAAGATCCCTTTACAAAACTTTGTCTGTGTGACGGGCGTAAGCGGCAGCGGTAAAAGTTCTCTTATTCTGCAGACACTTCTGCCGACGGCGCGTGAACTCCTTAACCATGCCCGCAAGGTCCACAAAGTGGCAGGGGTGGAGATCTATGGTCTTGAACAGCTTGACAAGGTCATCTATCTGGACCAAAGCCCTATCGGGCGTACACCGCGTTCTAACCCAGCGACCTATACCGGTGTGATGGATGAGATCCGTGAACTTTTTGCAAAGACAAAAGAGTCGAATATCCGCGGTTACACCACGTCGCGTTACAGCTTTAATGTCAAAGGCGGACGTTGTGAGAAGTGTCAGGGCGAGGGTGAGATCAAGATCGAGATGCACTTCCTGCCTGACGTTCAGGTCAAATGTGACACCTGTCGAGGGACACGCTACAATGCGCAGACCTTGGAGATCTTGTACAAAGGCAAGTATATCTC
>JAQIBF010000148.1 GCA_027859195.1 Helicobacteraceae bacterium | reverse complement strand
CTTTATAGGCTGTGCTGACTCCAGGGTTATTCCCAACCTTATTACACAGACGGATCCCGGAGAACTTTTTGTACTGAGAAACGTGGGAAATTTTGTCGCCCCCTACAATCCTGACGAAGATTACCATTCGACCGCAGCGGGGATCGAGTACGCGGTGACCGCGCTGAATGTATCGGAGATCATTATCTGCGGTCACACCCATTGCGGCGCCATCGCCACGCTCTACAGCGAGATTGACGAGAAGCCTTTCATTCACACCAAAAAATGGCTGACATTAGGCAGCAAGGCAAAGGCACTCTCGCTTCTGGCGCTGGGCAAAAATGCGCCGAAGGAGGAGCTTCTACGGTTAACGGAAAAGCTCTCTGTGATTTCGCAGATAGAGCACCTGCTCACCTATCCCTATGTCAAGCAGCGGCTCGATGAGGGGAGCTTGCACATTCACGGCTGGATATATGATATGGAGAGTGGTGACATTGAATATTATGATCCGGATGAGTATGCCTTTAAGTCGCTGAGTGAGGTGAACAATGATCAATAACACCTTCAAAGAGATCAAGAGCGATCTTCCGGCAAGTATCATCGTCTTTTTTGTTGCCTTGCCCCTCTGTCTGGTAATTGCACTGGCATCGGGTGCGCCGCTTTTCTCAGGCGTTATAGCCGGCATTATCGGCGGTATTGTAGTCGGTATGGCAAGCGGTTCGCGTCTCGGTGTCAGCGGTCCTGCAGCCGGACTTGCGGTAATCGTCTTCGGCGGTATTGCCACTCTGGGTTCATGAGAGGGTTTTCTGACGGCACTGGTACTGGCCGGTCTTTTTCAGATCGCGATGGGCTATATGAAGGCGGGTTTCATCGCCTTCTTTTTTCCAACCTCGGTCATCACGGGACTGTTGACGGGTATTGGTCTGCTGATCATCCTGAAACAGATACCTCACGCTCTAGGGTATGATTCGAGTTTCCTCGGTGATGAGTCGTTCCTTCAGGCGGGCGGCGAGAATACATTTTCGGCCATTCTTACGGCATGGCAGCTCTTTACGCCCGGAGCCATCATCATCTCACTGGCTTCTTTGGCAATACTGCTTCTATGGGATAAAGTGTTGACAAAAAAGAGCCGTTTTTTCGAGATACTTCAGGGGCCGATCGTCGTCGTCTTTTTAGGCATTGCGATGAACTATATGTTCCAAAATGGCTGGCTGGCGTTTACGCTGACTCCTGAACAGATCGTCACACTGCCGGTCGTTTCGAGCATGAGTGAATTCATGAGCCAGTTTACCTTTCCGGATTTTTCGCAGCTTACGAATCCGGAGGTCTATAAGATCGCTGCGGTATTGGCCATTGTGGCGAGTCTTGAGACGCTGCTCTCTGTTGAGGCGGCGGATAAACTTGACCCATACAAGCGTGTGACACCGACCAATCGGGAACTCAAGGCACAGGGACTTGGCAATATGCTCTCGGGAATGATCGGCGGACTTCCTATCACACAGGTGGTTGTTCGAAGCTCTGCCAACATCTCGTTCGGGGCAAAAACAAAACTCTCGACTATCCTGCACGGATTTTTTCTGCTGATCAGTGTCGTCTCCATTGCTTCGCTGTTGAACATGATACCGCTGGCGTCACTATCGGCCATTTTGTTTATGGTGGGTTATAAACTTGCCAAACCTTCGTTGTTTAGTTGGATGTATCGTCAGGGATGGGAACAGTTTATACCGTTTACGGTGACAGTCGTGATGATGTTGGTGACGGACCTGCTTACCGGTGTGCTTTTTGGTCTGGTCGCGAGTATATTTTTTACGCTGAACCACAGCTACCGAAACTCTTACCACATGAAAGATATCGTGACCAATGACGAGGGGAGAGATGTTCACCATATCGTCTTGGCAGAAGAGGTCTCCTTTTTCAACAAGGCGAGTATCATCAAGACGCTCGAGGCAATTCCTGAAAACGCGAAAGTGATCATCGACTGTTCAAAATCCAAGGCCATTGCCTACGATGTCGTGGAGTTCATACGTGACTATCCGCTGCAGGCAGAATTGAAAAACATCAGAGTTGAGACCGTCAACTATATTCCGCCGGAGATGAAAATCAAATAGGGAGAGCAAGCGCACTCGCTTGCTCTTTGGTCGCAGGAAATGCAATGGCATGTAGCCAGGGCGGAAATTCGATGAACATGAGCAAAGGAGAGCAGGGAAAAGGTCAGCATGGTCAAGCGAAAAAACATTTAGTCAAAAAAGTGATCTCTGCCGTTAGCAAAAGTGGTATAAACAGCGCACAGGCGCAGAAAGTGACCGATGCCATCAATGCATTCAAACAGGAAAAGATGGAGACCATGGCGGCAGCTGCAAATAAAGACTATTTACTTTCTCTAAGAGACGAATTCGGTCTGCTCTTCGACAACACTATCTATATTCGGCCGCAGCATGTGCGGTCTGAATGCTTCAGTCAAACTAATTTTTCAGAGATAAATATACGCAATGTATAATAGACAATATACCTGACCGATTGGTGTCTCATCATATTGATCTGTATGTAAGCGTAAAGTCTGCATGTCTTAGGACAAAAAAATATTTTTGCTTAACAAGTAAATAGATATAGAGTACACTCATTAGAGTTGAAGTTGAATAGGAGATGACAGCGATACCGCAGAGAGGGATCTTTGTCCAGCTGATTCGTTTTTCAAAACCGGAGACCAGCTCCTACCGGTTCGCACCTTCCGAAGAAGATTTACAAACAGTTTTAGCTTAGCAGAGCTGCAACAATGGCTAAAACTAGAAGGCGCTTTTAATGCAGAGCGAAATCGTCAGTCGCTAAAGGCTCTCGACGCGATTTCGGCCGTTCTCTTTGGCCTGATAGAGCGCATCGTCCACCCTTTTCAACAAGGTGTTCGAATCGTCATTCGGCGAGAACGCGGTAACCCCGAAACTGACCGTCAGTCTTCCGGTCTGTTCAAAAAGGTGGGCTGCGATAGCCTTGCGCAGTTTTTCGGCTGCTCCAAAGGCATCTGTCCCATTTGATTCCGGCATCAGGATCATGAACTCCTCGCCGCCCCATCTGGCAACGAGATCGACAGCGCGGATGTTTCTCTTCACCACTTGGGTAATGGCTTGCAGCACGTCGTCACCCGCGTCGTGTCCGAAGGTGTCGTTGACCTGCTTGAAGTAATCGATATCGTACATGAGCAGTGAGAGCGGTGTGCCGTAGCGTTTGGCGCGTTCAATCTCTTTTTCGAGCTGCATGCTGAACTCTCTGCGGTTGGCGATGCCGGTCAGACTGTCAGTCGTCGCCAGCAGGTTCATCTCCTCTTCGATCCGCTTGCGTTCGGTCACGTCATGGAAAAAGCCGACCATGACGGTCCGTCCGGACAACGTCATGGGAGCACTGCTGACGTCGGCTATAAAGACGGAGCCGTCCTTGCGCTTCACCGGCAGGTTTTGCGCGACAAGGATCTCGCCTCTGACCTGGCGTTCTAACTCCCTGAACACCTCCGGAAGCGCCTCTTTGGGGTGGATATCTTCAACGCCAAGTTCATAGAGCTCATCGAGCCGGTAGCCGAGCATCTTGCAGATGGCACTGTTTGCCTGGATGAACTTGCCCGCCTGCATATCAATCAGCAGGACACCGTCTACCGCGACATCGAGTATAGTCCTGAACCTACGCTCGGACTCTTCAAGCGACTGCTCGGTCTTTTTGCGCTCGGTGATGTCGTGCTCCGTCCCGAAATACCCCTGATAAACGCCCTCGTCGTTGAAGAGTGGAATGCCGCTTGTTTCGAGAATGACCCTGCGGCCATCCTTGTGCAGGTTCACATTTTCCAGAAAAGAGAAGGGCAGCTGATCGCCGGCGATCTTACTGAAGATCGCACCGACACGCGCGGCTTCTTTCGGCGGCATAAAATCGAAAGGGGTTTTGCCGTACACCTCGCTGGGTGTATATCCGAGGAGATTACGGACTTTGTCGCCGGAATAGACATAGATGCCGTTGGCATCGACCTGCCAGACCCAGTCGGTTGTCAGTTCGGCGATATTGCGGAACCGCTCCTCGCTTTCGCGCAACTTCAGCTCCAGCTCTTTGTACTCGGTAATCGCTTCATAGACCCCCAGTATCCCGATGCTTCTGTTTTCACTGTTGTGCAAAGGCACCTTTGAGGTGCGCAGCCAGATGATATCGCCCTCAGGCGTGGTCTGCGGCTCATCGTAGGAGAGCTTGGGTATATCGGAATCGATCACATGACGGTCGTCGGAACGGTAGACCTCGGCCTGACTCTTCCAGACCATCTCAAAGTCGTTTTTGCCGAGTAGTTCATCGGGCTGATCGTACCCGGCATCTTTCGCGAAGAGCGTATTGCAGCCAAGGTAACGCAGATCATTGTCTTTCCAAAAGATGCGCATGGGAATGGTCTCGATGATCTGAGTGGTGAGTTCCTGCTGCTTGTGTATATACTCTTCCGCATTTTTTCGCTCAGTGATGTCGAAGATCAGACCGTCGAGGTATAGCAGTGCACCAACAGTGTCGTAAACCGGCATGCCGTGTTCTCCCATCCAGACGAGAGTGCCGTTCTTATGCTTCAGTCGATACTCCACAATGAAGGGAGAGTGCTCCTTTATCGCGTGTGTCACCTTTTTCATCACTGCGGGGAGGTCTTCGTCCAGGATCAGCGGTTCGATCGAACAGACGGTGCCGGTTTTCAACTCATCGACCGTGTACCCTGTCGTCTGAACGGCCATATCGTTATAAAACTCCATGCGGTTGCCTTCGTTCACGTAGACCCTATAGACCAGTCCCGGCAGGTTTTGCGCCAGTGTACGGTAGGAAAACTCACTCTCATGTAGCTTTGTCTCTGCCTTTTTTCGTTCGGTGATGTCCTGCCACATCCCTACCATGTACGCGGGCAAACCGTCCTTCGGCTGTATCAACCTTATGGAGTCCTCTATCCAGATGTAGCTCCCGTTACTATTTAACCAGCGGTATTCGTAGGTGTGTCTTCCTTTTTCAAAAAGGGTCGCCATCGCAGTAGAAACCGTTGGCGCATCGTCGGGGTGGATGTGTGTGAACCATAGATCAGGCTGTTGCATGAAATCGTGAGGTTCATAACCGGTAAAAGAGAGCACGTTATGGGACATATAGATTACGGCAAAGTCCCCCTCCGTGAGGCATCGGTAGACAGCGATCGGCAGTGAATTGAGCAGGACGGAGAGCTGTTCGTTCGCGTAAGTGAGCTCCTTATCTGTCCTCTTTCGCTCTGAAAGCTCTGCACCAAGGCGTTTATTGGACTCCTGGAGCTCTTCTGTACGTATATACACCTCGTTTTCAAGTTGCTGCCGATGCTGTTGGAGTTTGCTGTCACGCGCCTGGATCTGAGAAAGCATGTGGTTAAATCCCTTGGCAAGTATGCCCATCTCATCATCACCGCGCAGGTTAGCCCGCACTTCGAAGTTGTTCTCACTCGACACTCTGCTCATCAGCCCGACCAGGTGCTGTAAGGGCACTGTAATAGCCGGTAGTAATCGTATCAACATCAGAATAGCGACCAGGAATGCTCCAGCAGCAGCAGCAAGGGTTATCAAGATGTTTATTTGCAGCTGCTTATAGACCGGTGTAAGATCGGAACGCATATGGATGAAGCCGATTTGCTCCTTCTTGTGCATGAGAGGCACTATGATTTCGATATAAGTCGAGGTGTGGATATGCCCTTCAGCTTCTTCTGGCAGATGCGTGTGCGGCGGCATCGTATGGCCGGAACGAAGATAGAGCGCAAAATTTTCTCCGCTGTTGTCGACTATCCCTGCGAAATTGATACTGTCGATAATTGAAAGTGCACTTAGCGTTCTTTGTGCCTCTTCGTGATTGTTTGAGACCAGCTCATTTTCGGCGATCTGGGCAATAATAGAGGCCTTGGCTGAAATATCTTTTACGAGTTCGTCGCGCAGCATAAACCACTGCATCGCACTCGACAGCAGTATGGCAAACAGCGTGGCCGCAGCGGTAGCGATAAAGGCGATGAATATTAATTTGCGGCGGATGGAGGTATCTCTTAACCAAAATTTCATTCTCATCCTATTATTACCGTATTAAGAGCAGTTCGTGCTGCTTGATCAAAGAGTATTATAGACATTTACATTCCTCTATATTGATTCTAGCATAAGTTATATCTTTGCATAACTATAGATTATGAATTGTAGAGATAACAAAGCGTTATTGAATGTCAGTGGCTTTTAACAACGATAATGTTATCAAGATGTAATCCTACTGAAGAGCTTTTGTAACATATCTCAGATACGATTTAGCACCCCAATAAAAAGAGTCTTAATATGTTTAGACTGCTTAGAAGAGTTGACGCTCTCTTTTTTAAATTTATCGATCTTGATTACGAAGAATTTACTCTGGCGTACAAAATGCGCTGAAATTTATGCGCACGGGCTCTTGATAAGGGTGCCTGCTTTACCATGAACTGAGCTGACTGAAAAGGTTGTCTGTTTTTTCAGGGCAGCAAAACAAGAGTGCAAAGACGGACAGCTGTCATGTAGATGCGTCAAGACGGTAAACAATCCTATCAGATATATGCATGAAGTGCATTATCGTAAACTGTCAATTGTGATAAAAAAAAACAGTTACTTCCCCAGCTTATCTCTATTGAAAAAAAAATTGCTATCATTTCGCAATAATTATATGGAGAGATGCCATGACTGAAAATGAGAAACTAATAGAAAAAGCCTGTTCGGTATGGCATACGTGGTTTGATGACGATGCCCATGACTACTCTGAAAAAGAGCCTTCGGACATAGAATACTTTATAGGATGTATGCTTTACAATCAGTTTGCGTTTGAAAAGGCCATCAGTACGATGAAGACGATGGATATTGGTATGGACTTTCTTGTTGCATGTGAAGAGAGTTATGATGACGTCCATACGCTTCTGGGGCAGATAGAAGTCAGCGATGACCTCGAAGCCTTAGACCTTTTACAGGGGCACATTAACAAAGCTATTGCACTTTACAGCGGCGATCGTATGGCGCTTTACCTCATCAATCGTATGGCAGGGCACATCAATACCCTTGAAAAGATCTACCGTGGCAAGGTTGACAGACGTGATGTTGACTTTGAGAAGTTAGCTAAAAAATCTGAGATCTATAAAGGTATATAGTGCTAAATCCAAACAGTGAACTACCGCAAAATCTTCAGGACATGATAGGCTCGATGAACCTCTTTCAAGCAATTCCGCTTGGTACGACACAGGGTATTCCCTTCATTGCGATCAAACTCTCAACACAAAATGACAGTTATCTTGCTGACAATGCCATTACCTGCGAGTTCAAGCCTTCCATATTCAATATTACCTATCAAGGTGAGAACATCGCGATCTGTTTTGTGCAGTTTCGTCTGAACAATTCAGACAAACATATCTTTACGGCAAGTTATGACCTGAAAAACGACAAGCAGTATGGCGACTGTTATGACCTGCTTGCGATGAAGCAGTACGGTCTTTTGGTAATGACCGATAACGGGCATGACTTTTTACAGTTCGATGTCGATTTTGAGGGCGATTTTAACCCGCATGCGATGATCCATGGTGCACGTGAACTCGGCAGCAAGTATGATCCTAAAGTGTTCAGCGAGGTCTCATTCGGTCTCTCAACACAAGGCGGGACGCCCACCGATCTGTGGCATTTTTTAGCGCAGACGGCACCTATTGAGAAGAAGTGGTACGGTGCGATGCAGCTGGGTGCGACCAAAGAGTAATGGGTTTTTTATCCAAACTTTTTGGCAGAAAAAGCGCAGTCGTGCAAAACAGCTTTGTCAAGATACCGATATTTCATGAGACACTCGCCTTTCCCTTACCCGACAGCTGGTCGCTAGAACCTGCTTTCAGGTCGCTTGAGAACGGAACATTTGTCCTGGAATTTGTGGGAGCGGACCAGACAAAAGAGAAGTGGCACGACAAACTGATCGTACAGGGGTTTAACAATGCCAATGACGATGTTGAACTGAATGCACGTAAACTTTTAAAGATGATGCAAGGCGAGATGGCGGCACTTGACGGCGATGCTTTTTACAGCGAGGAGCTTTTTTCCGAGACGGTCATCACAAGAGAGAAGATCGCCGTTGTTATGGGCCTTAAAAGAGTCCCAGATGATACGGCAGAGTCGCAATTCGGATTGTACCTGATCATCGAAGGCGAACATGACATCTACATCGTGCAGCGTTCCTGGAAGGGAAGGGCTCATCAAGACGGTTTTCTTGTGCCGCGGGACGAGTTGGCCGCTTGGCTGGTAGAGTTTAAAAAGATCACCCTTTGCAAAAATGAGACCGAATTTGCGTAGTGTTTCTGGGGTCAGCATTGCGTGGTATGACGGATTAGAGAATTATATGTCGGTAGCAGAGAGCTCAGAACCGGTACTGGCAGATTTTTTTACGGTTAGAAACTGGGACTTTATAAGATCGATCTACAGTGCGATCCCTTGTGAAGATGACGTACATCTAAATGAGTGCGGGTTTGAGTTCAACGAGACCAAGGTTGTTCTTTATACCGCGGAAGGCAAAACGGAAATTGCCAAATATGACTTTTTTATATTGGTGAGCAGACTCTATGATGTCCTTATAGAAGGGGCGAACGAAGAGCACCATACCGTTCGCTATGAGACATGGTGGCAAGATTTCATCGAGAATTTTTTTCTGCTGCAAGAGCGTTGCAAGATCGAAATGCTTCATCATGAAGAAGAGATCGTCACACTTACAATAGTAACGCAGTAGAGAGGTGTTACATGGGCGCGTCTAAACGCAATGAAGTAAATGAGGCAAGAGGCAAGTGCTATCACTGCTATCGTCCCCTCAGCTCGTGCATGTGTGCACATGTAAAGCCTGTTCAGACCAATACCAAGTTCGTTATTCTCATGCACCCTAAAGAGTTTCAGAAGGTCAAAAACGGGACAGGCCATCTCACCCATCTATCCTTGCCAAACTCTGCACTCTATATCGGTGTTGATTTTAGAGACAACAAACAGGTCAATGCTCTTTTAGAAGATGAAAAGAACCTCTGTATGGTGCTCTATCCTGACGAAAAAAGCCACAATCTCAACAAAGAGAATATACCGGTAGAGGGCAGGCAGCTTGTGATCTTTATTATCGATGCGACCTGGAGTACGGCGATTAAACTGTTAAAGGTCTCGACGAATCTTCAGGCACTGCCAAAACTGAGTTTTACGCATACTAAAAGTTCACAGTTCCAGATCAAAGAGCAGCCTGAAGAGTACTGCCTCTCTACCATAGAGTCAACACTGACAATATTGGAGCTGTTAAACAAACATCATATGGAAGCGATAGAGAAAGAGTCGTTTGAGAGCTTCTTGGACCCTTTTAAAGCAATGATAGAGTATCAGATAGCGTGTATTTCAGAGTCTAAAAGCAGTCATGAGAATGCAGTGCGGTTTAAAAGGAGAGCGCCTTAGAGCTCTTCTTCGCTCTCGAATTCGCCAAACAGCTCAGACGCATCGACTTGCTGTTCCGCTTTTTTAAACTGCTCATCTTCGACCTTTGAAAACTCACCTTCGACATATTCAATAAACTCTTCAATATCGATCTCTTCTTTGTAGATGTGCTTGTAATAGATGCAGATCTCTACAAACTCGTCCGAGCAGCCAAAATCTTTTAGTCTCTCTTGCAGTGTCATTTAGTTCTCCATTTTTGCAAAAATGTGTAGGTATCCGA
>JAQIBF010000033.1 GCA_027859195.1 Helicobacteraceae bacterium | reverse complement strand
GATGGCGCTTTTCCCCACCGTATTCATATGTCGGAACTCCCTCAAGGTTCGTCATTACTAAAAAATCCGGTTAACAATATGTCCGGTTTCTACCTTGAAGATCGCTACTTCTTTACCCCTGGTTTTCCAGAGATGGCACACCCTATGGTAGAAGGGGCAATTGCCCGTTTTCTCCCTCAGAACAGAGAGCTCTATCGACATACGTTGCTTGCCCGGTGCAGCGAAGAGCGGTTTATCTCTATTATGGAGAGGATCCCTAAAGACGTCGAATGTTCAGCACTGCCTATGTTTGTCAACGAGAAGGCGAATGTCGAGATGTCGGTTGCCGCCTATGATGAAGAGACCGCTCTTAAGTACTTCACAATGTTTATAGATTTTTTGGAAGTTAACAAGATCAGCTACGAGGTAAAGAGATCGTGAGTACAATCCTCTTCCCGCTTGCCTTTGTCGGTGTGATGTACCTTATGAACACCTACATCTACAGACGGCTTGTTAAACGACTTCATTTTAATATTCAAAACATCAGTTTTCTCTTTTTAGCACTGCTCTTTATTTTAGAGATATTTTTTGTTATCCAGACACTTTTTCATCCTTTTATAGAGTCGCAGCAACTCTACTACACACTGAGTCTTGCCGTCGCGGTGACAGTCTCACTTTTCTTTGTCACCCTGCTCTATGACCTTGTCCATACAACCGCGCAACAGATACCTTTTGACCAGGGTCGCAGACGTTTTATGAAGATCACTTTTGATATAACGATGTTGATCTTGGCCTTCTCCTATATTGTTAAAGGATTGATCGGAGGAATCAAAAGACCGGAGCTAAACAAAGTCGATATTTACATCAAAGATCTCGGGTTTGACGAGTTTACAATAGTACAGCTCAGCGATCTCCATATCGGCAATACTATAGGCAGAGAGTTCGTGGCAGAGTGTGTTGAACGTATCAATGCGCTTAAACCGGATATCGTTGTCATTACCGGTGACCTTGTCGACAGAAAGATAGAAAATGCCAAAGAAGATCTTGCCCCTCTGAAAGATCTTAAGACAACATACGGTACTTATTTTATTTTAGGGAACCATGAGTACTATCACGGGGCGCAAGAGATCGCTGATTATATGCCTCAGCTAAATATAAAGGCGCTGCTTAATGAGAGCGTCACTATCAGTGATGGGATCAAAGCACTCAACATCGTTGGTATCAACGACCTTCAGTCGATCCGATTCGACATACTGCCTATCGACACGTATAAAGCATTTGAAAATATCAATATTGCAGTACCGACTATCCTCCTCTCACATCAACCAAAAAGCATTGAGCTTGTTGAAGACAGACAATACGACTTGATGATAAGCGGGCACACCCATGGCGGACAGATCTTTCCGTTTGGCTTTCTTGTCATGCTGCAGCAGCCTTTCTTGGCAGGCCTGCACGCTATTACTGCTACAAAACAGATCTTCGTCAGTCGTGGAACAGGATACTGGGGACCGCCTGTACGTGTTTTAGCACCAAGCGAGATATCAGTTTTGACCCTCAAACCCAAAACAATCCTATACGAATAACCGGAAAATATTTCTCCCATATCTTTTCCGTTTAAGCACGGTATAATCAATAAAGTCATTCTCATGCATAAACTGCTAATTTTGCCCTGAAATAAGGCTTTTTGTCATATTTGTCTCTTGAACAAATATAGCTTTTACTATATAATTCGCTATATAAAAAATCAGGAATAAATTTGAAACCGAAAGATGAAGTAACTCGTTCATTAGTCATAGACAGAGCAACATGGGATGAGGCGATGAAATTTTCACGCAAGCGTTACAAAATGAGTCTCTCGAAAGTAACGGAAAAGCTGTTACAGGATTGGTTGACCAAAGAACGTCGTAAACCGCTTGAAAACGAAAATCAAAAACAATTTTTTTAGAGATGTTGCACTATGAGGACCATTATAAAGTTACATAACATCAAAAAGAATGCAACTCAACAGCTACCAGATGAAACAGTAATTATGCTATTATTATTTAATGAGAGCTTATAGTTCATGTACATTCATTGTTAAAGGAAATTAGATGAGTAATTCAGATGATAATCAAAATGACCACAACAGAGAAGGTTCATTTTGGGAAAATGGACGTGCCATAGGCGCTCTTCCCTCGTCTGATCATAACATGGAACCAGTACGAAAAGATATCATTAAGTTCGCACTTGGGTTAGCAATAAAAGATATTCGTACCTATGGAGGGTACAAAGGGGATCAGTTGGTCGAGATTACGTCAATAGACCTGGATGTCCTTAAAAAGATCAAGGCTTGGGCGACCAATCTGGGTATGGAGACAGTCCTAAAAGCGAACCCCATGACAATGGTCCATGAACTTTTTTGTATTACACCGGACGAAGACGTCTACCCGTTAAGTGACGAGAAAGATAAAAAGTTCTATTGAATCCTGAACGTTGTTGAGACCTCTTCATCATCCAGCTCTGCGGTTACTTTCCACTTCCCTTTTTCACGTCCGGCTTTATGACGGAGGTCAAAGATACTGGCGTGGTTAGCCGGTAGGACCATATCTCTTTCACGGTCATCTTTTCCATTAGGTGATTTCCACTCGAATACGACTTTACGGTCACTATTGACACGTTTAGTCATCAATTTGCACGTTATCTTCTCGTTCTCATCAAGGCAGATAAGCAGTTCATTTTTATCAGCACTCTTTTCAACTTTTTTTTCAACTTTTACGACTTGCTTACTCTTGCTGTCACTCTTCTCATCTTGAGAACAGCCCAAAAAAAGCACTGCAAATATAACGATCAGAAGAGGATATCTCATGACTGCTCTTCCAACAGTTTCATCATGCTTTTTTTATGCATCTTCCTGGCAAACCCCCATGCGGTCAACCCCCTGCTGTCTGCGGTATCAGTGTCGGCACCGGCTTCCAGCAGCACCTTCATGATGTCGTATCGGCCGTAACAGACAGCTGCCATCAACGGGGTAAACCCACTTTTTCGAGTGACCTCATTAATGTCTTTCCCTTTTTCAAGCAGCATCTTCACCATAAACATATTGTTGTAGGTTATAGCAAAGTCCAAGATGCTCACACCTTCTTCATCCATGTAAAACATGTCTGCCCCGCTGCCGATCAACAGTTCAAGCATATCCTGGTCAACCCGGCTTTTTAGAGCATAAGCGAGCACAGACTCGCCTGCTTCAGTCTGCGCGTTGAGCTTACCACCGTCTTTGATATGTTTCTTGGCAGCTAGATAGTCGTTGTTTTGTAAAATAGAGAGCCATTTTGTCATTGTTAATCCACTTTCAGTGTTCTTGGTTAGAGATTATATCAAAGATGCATAAGAGCAGATGAATGAAGTGGCCATATGCAATATGTTTGAGTTTACTTTAAGAGAGAGATGAAACTCTGACAATATTGCCAATCATAAAGTTAGTCATGGTACTATTTCAGCACTAAATCAAGGGTGCTTCTAAAAACCCTAAAACTATAAAAAAAGAGAGCCATATGCAAACTATTCAAACCGCTGATGCATTCAAAACACTGATCGAAGATATCAAATCTAAAGAGGGGTATAAAGACCCTTTAGCCTTTGGTATTTGTCGTGTAGACCTTGGTCAAAAAAACAGTGACAACGTTCTTCAGGCAACATACCCTGTTGTTAACTGGAATGAGAATTTCGGTTCTGCTGCTATCTTCATTGAAGCGCTGAGTGAGCAAGGTATCGCTGTAGACTGTAATGAAAATGAAGTAGTGTGCAGTGTGAATCTTTCATTTTTGGAGTCATACCTAAATGCATTTACGCCTTATTCTGATGAAGCATATGGCGATGCACACAAAAACATTCAAGTCATCTCTGCTCTTTACGGTCAGTTAAAAGCAGAAGGGTCACGTGAGGGTGAGTTCCGTGTTGTATTTATCTTTAATGACGCTGCCTGTGTCAGTGTTGAGGCAACGTATCTTAAACTGTATGCGCTCTCTCTCGCAAAAGCAGAACTGCGCAGTCTCAATCTTAATGGCGCATTCGGTGCGCTTCCAAACGTTGCATGGTCTGACGGTCAGCCAATCGAACTAGCGTGGTTACGTGAAAACGAGATCGAACTTAAATTCGCTAACGCTTTCCCTCACGTTGACTTTGTAGACAAATTCCCACGTTTCTTACAGCACATCATTCCTGCAGACAACACCCGTATCTTAGAGACATCTAAAGTACGTTTTGGTGCACAACTTCATGCCGGTACAACGGTTATGCCAGGTGCTTCTTATATTAACTTCAATGCCGGTACGACCGGTGTAAGTATGGTTGAAGGCCGTATCTCAAGCTCTGCGATCGTCGGTGACGGTTCCGATGTCGGCGGTGGGGCCTCTATCCTTGGTGTTCTTAGCGGCACGGACGGTAATCCTATCTCTATCGGTAAAAACACTCTCCTGGGTGCCAACTCTGTTTGTGGAATCCCACTTGGTGATGCCTGTATTATCGATGCCGGTCTTGCAATCCTGGAAGGTACTAAAATAGGTATATATCCTGCGCAGCTTGTAAAGATTCAAGAGGCGAATAAAGGTGTTAAAATAGAAGGTGAAGTCTTTAAAGGTAAAGAGCTCGCAGGCCTTAACGGTCTCCACTTCCGTCAGAACTCAATGACAGGTGAACTTACGGCTTCACGTTCAACACGTGAGATCAAACTAAACGCTGACCTGCACTAATCCAATTTAAGATGAGACACACGTCTCGTCTCAAACATCATCTCTGTTCATACCTCCTTTATACGCACCAATAATAAAAATTCATTTATCATGATTAGAGCAATAAAAGAAGAGTTGTCGAGATCGTAGTAGATACAGACAAACAGTCAGTGCAATATTGCCCTTTATCGGGAAGAATATTCCTGATGTTTATCCGTTAGCTTTCTTTTTATTTTTTGGTTGGTGTTTACGCGGCTTGTCAACCGGATTGTACGTAAAGATATTCATTCGATCAAGACCCGGCATAAGTGAGCTGTTGTAGTCATAGCCCTTTTGTTCACTCCCAATGTCAAGGGTGCTTATAACAACCTTCCCAACGATTATACGCCCCTCTTCATCATTATCGTCTAGCGTCTTGATCCCCCACATATTGTGAAGGATCATTATATTGTCATCATAGGTCCCCAAATAGAGCATAATGTGCCCTTTACGGTGCAGAAATGTCTCAAACGGAATCGCTTCTTCTTTGATAAGCTCTTCTTTGGCTGTTGTGTTAAGGTCGGTAAATTGTATGACCTTTCCAATGCGTGACTGCTGTCTGGAGTTTCGCGGCATCCATATGCCAAATGGCGTGTAGATATCACGCAGCGTTGAAGAACAGTCTCTCTCTTCGTATAACCCTCCCCATCCATAATTGCTTTTCATCACATCGGCTGTTATATTTGTGAGATTTTCTTGATTGAGATAGAGAGGTTCTGTCGACACATCGCTCTGCTTAAACCTGATCGTTACAAAAGTCGGTTTGTTAAAGGCACCTGGTGCAACGGCACGGGCATAAGTATAGAGTCCTCTTTTTTTAATAAAACTAAGACGCATACCTACTCGGGAGTAAAAGAGAAAATGCCCTTCAGTATCTGTCAATGCCACGTTCTCTTTCAAAAGATAGACAGGTTTTGCCTTCATCCATTTTTTACGCTCTTTTTTATTCATAAAAGCAATACTATAACTAGGCAGCCATCCTGAGGCATACGAGGTATAGACATAGACCCACGCTCTGTCTTTTGAGTAGTGAGAGATAAAGATAGGTTCATTGGCGTGAACAGCACTATTTTGCAGGTAGTCAAACGGAAAGCCCTCGCCAGCAAGACTCGGGTCTCTAAAAAGTGGCTTTTGTGTTGGAAAGTTGCGCAGCGATGAAAAATGCAGTGTTATACCATAGCTGCTCACCTTCCCAAAGTGTTTAAAATCTGCTTCCTCCAACATCGCATCAAACCATGACTCTTCTATTAGCTGAAGGTTTTCGCCGTATGAGCATCCCTCGGTGTAAACACGAAATGGCCAAAGTGCAGTAAATGAACGTTCTGGAGGTCGTCTGTAACTCCAGACAGAGAAGTAGTGTTGATCAAAAGATTTTTGTATGTCATAGTGTCGTTTATGCGTCAATGCACTCTTCTTGGCATAGACTTCAATATCTTGCGGGAACCGATAAAGATCTTCAACAAAGTGCGGATAAACAGGTGTAATACAAAAACTGTTATCTGTAGTATTGTCTTCCTGAGCAGTTGAGAGGTTGAGTTCTTCTAAGTTGGTCAGATCAATACTGCTGCTTTGAGAATTAACAAGAGATGCTGTCTCATTGCGTTCCGATGTCTCTGCACTATAGACGATTACAGAAAGCAGCACAACCAGACCCGTTACCAAAAGAGCTGAGCAAAAACCTTTTTTGTGATGCAAATGCATCTCCTTTTACAACACCCCAGGATCACCTAAAAAGTGTATGAAGTGTAAAACTTATTCTACCCCGCCATAACGCCCTACTACACGACCAAGAATGTTAATTTGCTCCGGTGCGGCAACTTGCGGCAGATAAAAATCTTTGTTATCTGAAATAATATCGATTCTACCATCTATACGCTTTTGTAATCGTTTAACCAGGAGCATATCTTCTGTCTGAATCGCAAAAATACCGCCACGAGAAATATCGATCTTAGAACGATTTAAAAAGATGATGTCACCGTTTAAAAAAGTAGGTTCCATAGAATCTCCGGTCACATTAATAGCTTCAATATTTTTAAGTTCGCTCTCGCCACCAAGTGTCGCTAAAAAATGAGGCTCAATTGCAAGGTTTTCTGGCTCTTCTCCCTCATCGGCAAACCCGCCGCCGCCGGCTGAAGCATTGACAGCGTTAAAGTAACGGACCATGTAGAACTGGTTGGTTGCTTCGACCAGAGACTCTGGGCTTTGGTCATACAGTAACCAGTTAATAGCGATAGAGCGTTTGGCACAAAAGTTAAGAAGCTCTTCATAAGGGATTTTTTCTCGCTTTTTCATCGTCGCAAAGTTCATTTGAGAAATGTCAAGTGCATTTGCTACATCTTTGTCAAACACTTTTTTACCGGGAATATCTGATGAGATAATATCTTTTATCTCTTCTACTATCTCACTAAAACTTTTCATGTCTCATCCTTTTAATGGGCACCTCAAAATAGACTAGGAGGTACTTTTCTTTTTATATCAACATAGTAAAACGTTGACATATTTTATCTTAATTATATGACAAATTGCAATATTATTTAGATCTATTTCTGATTATACATAAAATGTGCCTATAAATGTGATTAAAAGGATGACAGATGGCAAATATTATCAAGAGAGCAGATTCATTTTTAGATAGTTTTGAAGCGTCATTAAGCCGTTGGGCTGACAAAATTTTATAAGAAGGTGTCCATCATGAACACAAATAGCAGAGAATACTTATTATTAAAGAAAGTGATCAAGACCAACCCTAAGATCTCAGTAGGCGATATGGGAAGATTGATAAAACTGATCTACAATAGTTAAAAACATAGCTGTTCTACTCTTTTATATTGTCTGTCTCTTTATCTTTTTTATTATGGTCAATTTTACCTTCTCGCTCTTCAAGCTTACTTTGGTGATAGCCGCCAAAGATAAAAAACAGAAAGAGTATAAATAACCCCAACATAATATAATCCATTAAACTGTTCACATCAAAGCCTTGTAACCGGTAAAATTCTGTTTAATCGCTTCATAGAGGATAATGCCTGTACTCACGGCAAGATTAAGACTGCGCCCCTCTCTTGTCATAGGGATAGTCATACACTGCTTCGGATTTGCCGCCAATAGATCAGAGGGTAATCCTTCCGTTTCAGAGCCGAAAAACAAAAAATCATTTTCTTGGAATGACTGTTCAAAGTACGGGGTGTCTGTTTTAGTTGTTGCATAGAAGTAGCGTGCATTCTCACCTTGTGCTGTCAAAAAGCTTTCAAGGTCTTCCCATACATGAAGGTCAAGTTTGTGCCAATAGTCAAGCCCCGCCCTGCGAACCGCTTTCTCATCTATGTCAAAACCAAGTGGTTTAATAAGGTGGAGAGAGGAACCTGTATTGACACAAAGTCGGCCAATACTGCCTGTGTTGTTTGGTATTTTCGGATTATGTAAGACGATGTTGAACAAACGGACTCCTGTAAAGTTTCTGTACACCAGAGTGTTGGTTTTTAGAGCTAGTCTTTATAGACTAAAAAATAACAGTTTTATTTGCATGGACAAATATACGGTCTTCTAAGGCCAGTTTCAAAGCACGAGAAAGAACGATTTTCTCAACATCACGACCTGATCGCTGCATGTCTCGCCAGCTGTACGCATGGTCGATATGCTTTATCTCCTGGGCTATGATCGGACCTTCGTCAAGATTGTTGTTGACAAAGTGTGCCGTAGCACCAATGATCTTTACCCCACGGTCGAATGCTTGTTTGTAAGGGTTGGCACCGATAAATGCCGGTAAAAATGAGTGGTGTATGTTAATGATCCTGTCCTCATACACCTTCACAAATCGTTCCGTTAAGATACGCATGTATTTGGCTAGAACGATGTAATGAACATTTCTAAACTGACCAAGAACCTTTAAAATAGCCTCTTCATGGCTCTCTCTGTCAAGTCCCTCGTGTGAAACTGTGACATAAGGAATATTGAACTTAGTCACTAAAGGCTCCAGTAGATCATAGTTAGAGACAACGGCCAGTATATTGGCATCAAGCTCCCCTGCTTCGTAACGTATCAGGATATCACCTAGAGCATGTGACTCTTTGGTAACCATCAGGATAATGTTCTTTTTACCCGGTTTGATGATCTCAACGCTTGAATCTTCGGGCAAGACTGCTGCTAGCTCGTTTTCAAGCTGCTTAGGATCAACTTTCCCCTCAACAACAGAACGCATAAAGAACTTATTGTTCTCTTTGTCAACAAACTCATTATTGGACATAATGTTAAGTTCATGGTTATAAAAGATGCTGGCGATCTTGTAGACCAGCCCTTTTTCATCTTTTGCATCAATTAGTACGCGATACTGTTTCATTCTCTTGGCTCACTTAAAACTATTTTATAAAACCTGTACCCATAAAGTACAGGTTCTAAAAAGAGTTTGATGACTATTTGACGGCGTAGTTAGCGATGATAGAACCCATCTCGCATGTTGAGCAGATCTCTTTTGCATCAAACTGTGCCAGATCCTGAGTACGATAGCCTTCAGAAAGTGCTTTTTTAATGGCTGCATCAATACGGTCAGCTGCCTCATTCTCGTTTAATGCATAACGAAGCATCATCGAAGCACTGGCGATCGTTGCGATCGGGTTTGCGATGCCTTGACCGGCAATGTCAGGTGCTGAACCGTGAATCGGTTCATACACACCTATCTTGTTACCGATAGATGCTGAAGGAAGCAGTCCGATAGAGCCTGAAAGCATACTGGCTTCGTCACTCAAGATGTCACCGAAGAGATTACCGGTCAACATAACGTCAAACTGTTTAGGATCACGGATAAGCTGCATTGCCGCATTGTCGACATACATATGGCTCAATTCGACTTCCGGGTACTCTTTTGCAACCTCGGTCACAACATCACGCCAAAGCTGAGAAACATCCAGAACGTTAGCTTTATCGATCGAACAGACACGCTTAGAGCGCGTCATGGCGATTTTAAATGCCTGATGCGCGATACGCACGATTTCATCGCGAGTATAGACCATAGTGTTAAAACCACGATTTTCATCACGTCCTTTAGGCTCGCCAAAGTAGATACCGCCGATAAGCTCTCGTACAACCATAAGATTAACGCCCTGAACGATCTTTGGTTTAAGAGAACTTGCATTTACGAGTTCATCATAAACAACAGCGGGACGTAGGTTTGCATAAACACCTAACGCTTTACGGAAACGAAGAAGACCGGATTCAGGACGTTTTTCACGAGGAAGGTTGTCCCACTTTTCACCACCTATAGCACCGAAAAGGACGGCATCAGAGTTCATTGAAGCACTGATCGTCTCCTGTGGAAGGGGATCACCTGTCGCATCATACGCGCAACCACCCATTAACAGCTCTTCGTATTGAAAATCAAAATCTGCAGTAGATGCGACAGCATCAAGGACTTTTACCGCTTCATCAATGATCTCAGGACCGATCCCATCACCTTTGATAAGGGCAATTTTATAGTTTTTCATTACTTCTCTCCTTTGGCAACTTCATTGGCTGCAAAATTCATTAAACCGCCGGCATCTATAAGCTCTTGCATAAATGGAGGAATCGGTGTGAACTTGTAAACCTTACCGTTAGTTTTATTGGTAATTGTACCTTCATCCATATTGATAGTGACAACATCACCTTTTTTGATCTCTCTACTCTCCGGCAGTTCAAAAATAGGTAAGCCCATGTTGAAAGCATTACGATAAAAAATACGTGCGAATGTAGGTGCGATAACAGCTGCAACACCAGCCGCTTTAAGTGCGATAGGCGCATGTTCACGCGAGGAACCACAGCCAAAATTGTCATCAGCAACAATGATATCACCCGGTGTCATACTCTTGACAAAGGTTGGATCAGCATCTTCCATAACATGCTTTGCCAGTTCTTCGGGCACTGATGTGTTTAAATATCTTGCGGCAATAATAAGGTCTGTATCGATATCTTTACCGAAATTCCAGACTTTTCCTTCAATTGTTTGCATGTAAAATCCTGTTTGATACACCTAGACTATCTATAATAGATTATATAGGTGCCCTTTAATTTTGTCGGATTATATCGAAAAAAGCGTCACATCTTGATAAACATCACTCTATTTACATTTAATATCATTTAGTATGATACCTGCTATACGTTTGTCAATACAATATTAATTTGACACAATTCCAGTAATAGAGAAGCTGTTTCAAAATACTTGAAATTGTAAAATCACTGAAGGTTCAAAGTGTAGATTTAGTAAATCTCGGTATAATCCGATTACTTTTTATACATACCCCGCTAGGAGCGCATTCGCATATGACCGCAAAAGAATTGAACAAACACCTAGATGACATTTTCACCTCACACAAATCTTCAGACTGTATGACCTATGAGTCGATTGTAGATGCTTTTGAGAAACAGCCGACCGCTGCTCAGGCAAAAAGTATCCTGAAACTCGCACAGAAACATAAAATCTGTCTTTTTAGTGCATCTGAACATGCAAAAATGCTTAATGACCAAGAAGCAGCAGCACGTTTGTCTGCACAGCGCAAACTTATCGAAGAGGCAAAAGGTGAAGAATTCGACATCTTAAAACAGCATGAGCTTATGGAGTGGTCACGTTCTGACTCTCCCGTACGTATGTACTTACGCGAGATGGGGCAGATACCACTTCTTACGAAAGATGAAGAGATCGAGATCTCTAAAAAGATCGAATACGGTGAAAGTATCATCATCGATGCGATCTGTTCAGTCCCTTACCTTATAGACTTTATTTTGGATTATAAAGATCCGTTGATCAACCGCGAACGTCGTGTTAAAGAGCTTTTCAAAAGCTTTGAAGATGAAAAAGAGCAAGATGCAGACGGCAATGATGTCGAAGAAGACAAATCTGAAGTCGCTCTTACGGCTAAAGATAAAAAACGTGTTGATGCTGTTGTACAAAGCTTCAAGGCTTTAGAAAAAGCCAAAAAAGATTGGATGAAATCTGTCGAAAAAGAGGTCGTTTTAGAAGACGGATCAGCAATGACTGAGGAATATATTCAATTCTTTCTGACAGCCAGCTTTAAAAAGAAGATGCTTAAAGAGCGTTTGTTAGATCTTGGACCGACATCTAAACTTATCAATGAGCTTGTTAAGTCAATGGAGACAGCACTGAAAAGTGATGACGGGTTTGACAAAGAGCTAAAACGTCTTGAGTACAAACTTCCACTTTTTAACGACAATCTACGCGATAATCACGTTGAAATGGTTGCAGAGATCTGTGAGCTGACAAAAGAGGATATTGCCGCTCGTGTACCTGAAGCAACAATGGTCAGTACCTACATGGAGATCAAAAAACTGATCCAGACAAAAGAGGCCTCAAAAGGCGGCTTTGACATGGAGCCGGATAAGCTTTTAGATATCCTTGAGCAGATCAAACGTGGTAAAGATATTTCTGAAGTCTCTAAAACACGTATGGCAAAGTCGAACCTTCGTCTTGTTGTCTCAATCGCAAAACGTTATACCAACCGCGGTCTGCCGTTCCTTGACCTTATTCAAGAAGGCAACATCGGTCTTATGAAAGCGGTTGACAAGTTCGAGTATAAAAAAGGTTACAAGTTTTCAACCTATGCAACATGGTGGATCCGTCAAGCGATCAGTCGTGCTATTGCTGATCAAGCCCGTACAATACGTATCCCGATCCATATGATCGAAACGATCAACCGTATCAACAAGATCATGCGTAAATACCTCCAAGAAAATGGTAAAGAGCCTGATGTTGATACTATCTCTGAAGAAGTCGGTCTCTCTGTTGAGAAAGTCAAAAACGTTATTAAGATCACAAAAGAGCCTATCTCTCTTGAAGCGCCAATCGGAAATGAAGAAGATGGCCGTTTCGGTGACTTCATTGAAGACAAAACCTCTTTGGCCCCGGCTGATGCCGTCTTGAAAGATGACCTTCGTCTGCAGATCGAAAGTTTATTAGAGCAGCTAAATGAGCGTGAAAAAGCCGTTATTAAGATGCGCTTTGGAATTATGGATGACGAAAGTGACCGTACTCTTGAAGAGATCGGTAAAGAGCTTAACGTCACACGTGAACGTGTCCGTCAGATAGAATCATCGGCGATCAAAAAACTGAAACACCCTAAAGTGGGTCGTCGTCTTAAAAATTATATAGAAGAGTAGAGCTTTTGACATTCGAGCAGCAGTGGATAGAATATGATTACAACCCCTTTGTACTTTTTAGTGCTGGCGGTAAGATCATCTCATTAAACAATGAGGCACAATACCTTTTGGGCAGTGTTGACAAGAACATTCTCTTTGAGATTGCCACAGCACATGCAAGCACCAGTTTTGGTTTTAAAACAACATTTATAGATCTGGAATTTGGCCGATATCGTATTTTTGGCATCACTGTCGGATATGAAAATGAGTCTGAGATCGGTATACGTTTCTACCAACAGCCTACTATTAATTATTCCGCCCCTAAACCGACTGGTGACCTGATCAATGTTTACACACTGATCGATCTCTGTATCAGTACGTACTCAATCAGTTCAGATACTATTTTTCAAAAAGACCTGGATCCGACTATTCCTGAGATACGTTTGCATCCCGAAAATTTCATTAAACTATTGAATAAGGTCTACCACGGGTATGCAGACAGTGATACGATCAGGACAAAACTCTTCTATCGAGTTGGTGAACATATCAAGTTTGACGGGAATAAATATTCGCTTTTTACAATCGAAATATCAGGCAAAGAGTTTTGCAAGAAAAGTGTTTCAGAGATAGAGATGCTTGCAGAGAAGAATAACCTATATGCTATCTATCAAGACAATGTCATCAGTATCAATATTCCAATGATAACGAATTAAAAGTTCTGTTATACCCGCATTGGTTATGACGCTTTTATAAAAAGCGCTCTTCCCATAAAAAGCCCCGCTGCTATCCCCACACCAAGACCAATAAGATAGGGTACAAGAGTCAATAACGCATTGTTTTTCATTCCAATAAACCCAAGTACTAAAAAGAGATAAGGCAGGACTCTAAACATTGAGACGAGAGCGGGTGCACTCATCGCCGTGTTTTTGATGTTTTTCGGTTTAAGACGCTTCTTCTCCTCTTTAACGATCGTTTTTAGATCCAGATCTTCATCGGCAATGACTTCAGACCTGATCTCTTCGCTGTAAAGATCAAAGGGGTCATCTATTTTATCAACAAGATCAGTGTCATCCGGTCTCTCTTCTGAAGCAACACGTCTGTCAACCAAGCGCTTATAGCTGTAAGTAGAACCCAGTAATACCAAAACTGACGAGAGAAAAGCGACCTGGAAGTTTATAAAAAATTGATAAGAATAGAACCATAATGAAAAGATGGCAACTTCACTAAAAATAAAGAGTTTAATAGTTCTTTTCACTCTCGTCCTCATCATCGTCATCTTCTAACTGTTTTTGGATCTTGTATCGATCTTGTTTAGCCAGTTCTTCAAACTCTTTATACTGTTTCGAATAGGCTTTATAGACATTCATAATTGCAGCTGCAATACCGATTGCAACACCAATCCAAAATGTCCATCCTAAACCGGTAAGGTGTTTAAGCCCCAGGCCTATAGCAACACCGATGAGTACGGCCACTACCATAGCGATACCGAGAGATAGTGATTCAGCACCTTCGATTATCGGTTTAATACGCTGCTTTTCGCCCTTCTCTTCCGGGGTTTTAGGAGAGTCAACCATTACTTTATCTCCGCAAAGATCTTCTCTGCTGCTTTAATAGTGTTCTCAACCATCTCATCGGTTGTCGCTGTACAGACAAAACCTGTCTCATAACCTGAACAGGCAAAATAGAAGCCCTCTTTCAACATTGCAGCATGGAACTTGGCAAACAAGGCATGGTCAGCTTTTGCTGCATCGTCAAAGTTCTTCACGGCATTTGCACTGAAGAAAAAACCGAACATCGAACCGCGTACATCAGTCACCATGTCGATGCCGTTCTTCGCTGCAGCTGCCTGCATCCCATCAACTAAACGTGTCGCACGTTCTTGAAGGATCGGATAAAGTTTTGCATTTTGTTTCAGTTTTTTAACGGCTGCCAAACCGGCAGCCATCGCAATAGGATTACCGCTTAGTGTTCCTGCCTGATAGACCGGTCCCTCCGGTGAAAGCATTGCCATCACATCTTTACGGCCTCCAAAGGCACCAACGGGCATTCCGCCGCCGATCACTTTACCAAGCGTGATCAAGTCCGGTGTAACACCGGTAATACTCTCAGCGCCATGCAATGTCGCACGGAAACCGCTCATAACTTCATCGAAGATCAACAGTGCGCCATGGTCGTCACAAAGTTTGCGAAGACCATGTAAGAACTCTTTGTCGGCAGGCACAAGGCCCATGTTCCCTGCTATTGGTTCTATGATGATACAAGCAATGTCATCAGAGTCGTTAAAACACTTCTCTGCACTTGCAAGATCATTGTATTTAGCCAGCAGTGGATGTTTAGTAAAGTCAGCCGGAACGCCGGGAGAAGAGGGATTTCCGAATGTTGCAAGACCCGAACCTGCCTGAACCAGCAGTGAATCACTATGACCGTGATAACACCCTTCAAACTTCACAATATCATCTCTGCCGGTAAACCCGCGCGCCAGACGAATTGCACTCATGACGGCTTCAGTACCAGAAGAGACAAATCGAATTTTATCAACGGAGTCAAAGATCGATACCACCTCATGAGCAAGCTCGGTCTCCGCTTCAGTAGGCGCACCAAAACTCAAACCATGTTTAACGGCTTCAATGACGGCCGCTTCGATGCTTTCGTCACGATGGCCGAAGATAAGCGGTCCCCATGACTGCACATAATCGACATAACTGTTGTTATCGATGTCAATCATCATGCCGCCCTGACCTTCTTTGATAAACAGTGGTGTTCCACCAACACTTTTAAAGGCTCTAACGGGTGAATTCACACCACCCGGTATATACTCTTGCGCTTCGTCAAAGGCTCTGTTTGATGCTTCTGTACTCATGAATATTCCTATTGTCAATAATTGTTGCAATTATAGCGAACAGCCTGTTATTTCTTTATGTGCTCATTTGCAAAACCTGCCCAAAATAGTCCACCGTCTCTTTAGAGCTGAGTATAGAGCGGTGATCTTCATTAAACCCACGCATTTTTCTAGCTTCTTGATGCGCTTGCGGACGTAACTATTTTTCCAAAAGAGCCCTTCCTTGCCGCTTGGTCCGCTTTCTTTATTGTTATAGGCCTATATTTTTGTAAAACTGCTCCCTATTTAGCTTAACGGTACGCAGAAAGTAATTGGGCGACGGTTAATGACCCTGTGCTATAATCACAAAAATTTTATATATTGGATATTATTGAGCCGTTCAACTGCTGCTTTTCTTATTGCTTTGATGTTTCATCTTTTGATCATCCTGATTTTTCTACTTTTGGGGTTTTACACGCCAAAGATCGAAAAAAAAGAGAAGGCTGAAGAGCATCGTATTAAAGTCTCTTTAAAAGAGCAACCTGAAGTCTCTAAAAACGCCCCTGTTAAAAACAAGACAGAGCCTAAAAAAGCGGAACTGATGCCTCAAGGCAAACAGCTCAAGAAGATCCAGAAAAAACAATTTATTCAACATAAACCACAACCGCCTGTTGAACCTCAAAAACCGGTCACTAAGATAGAGCCCAAGAAGGTCGAACCGACGAAACCAAAGATCGAGCCGCTTCCGCCGGAAAAACCCTATATTACCGTTTCAAAAGTGGATGAAAACAGGACGAAACCGTCTGAAGAACATGCCAAACTCCATGCCTACCTCTCAAAACCGGTTGAAACAACACCCCAAGAGGAACAGGTCCAGCAGACCACCAAACGCGAAAGCAAGCTGCTTAGCAACATCAAAGATGCTTACGGTGAGACTTTTGGCGAGCTCAGTCCGGGCGAGCAGAAATATATCCTGGATAATCAGGAGATAATGCGGCGTATTACACAGCAGGTCCTTAACCGTGTCGGCCGCGTCAACATTCCTAATGACATGCGAGTTGACAGTTCCAATATCGTTGAGTTTTATCTCTATCCTAACGGTGACATCTCAGATATAAACTTTATTGAAAAAAGCAATTTTTATATCCTGGATGACACGACAAAAGAGACCATCGAATACGCCTACAGTAAATACCCGCGTCCTGAGCAGAAGACGCGAATCAGGTACAAGGTGGGGTATTATCTCAGAGGGTATTAGCGCCCGCAATACTTTTTAACTTTTCTATCGCCGCTATTGGTACTCCTATCTATAAGAAAACCTCCTCCATAAACAGTGACTAACTACTATTCTGATATTATAATTGCAATTTTACGATCAATCAAGGATCATTATGTTTTTGCTTAAAAGCGTTGCAGCAGTCACCGCGATTTCGGTCGCTATACTCTTTAGCGGCTGTGGCGAAGAGAAAAAACCTGTTGTGCCAAATGCGTTGCCACCGCTTACCGTTGAAACGGTGACTGTTTATAAAAAGCACTTTCCTATATGGTTACAATATACCGGGATGACGAAAGCAAGCAGTGATCAGGAGATACGTGCCCGTGTTTCAGGGCGACTGCAGAAGATCTACTTTAAAGATGGCGATATGGTCAAAAAAGGTGAAAAACTCTTTTTGATCGAACAGTCGGAGTACAAAAGCAACCTCGAATCGGCCAAAGCAAAAAAACGTCGTGACGAAGCTTCACTGCAATTGGCTAAAGCTGACGTACAACGCTATAATCCGCTGGTTAAAGACGGGCTTGCACCTCGGGCGACGCTGGAGCAGTATGAGGCAAAACATGGCGAACTCGTTGCTGCCATCGCTGGCGATGAAGCAGCCGTACAAAATGCTGCGTTAGAACTCAGCTATACCGTTGTTACAGCACCGATTTCAGGACAGGTAAGTGCCCGCCGAGTGGATGTCGGTAATCTTGTAGGATACGGCGAATCTGCCGTTCTTACGACCATTGTGCAGACAGACAGTATCTACACCTATTTTAGTCCAACAGAGAGCGAGGTGCAGCGCATCTACAAATTCCGTTCCCAAAAATATCTGCCGGCATTTATAGAGGTCCGCGGTCAGGGAGAGGACGTCTTGAAACGTAAACGCCTGGATGGGTATGTCGACTTCGCCAATAACACGGTGGATCCGTTAACATCGACAATCTCAATGCGCGCTACGATTGACAACAAAGAGAATGCCGTCTATGCCGGTACATTTGTTTACATCAATATCTTTTTAACTGATCAATATGACTTTATCATGATCCCGCCACAGTCGATCTTTGAAGATCAGCTTGGAAAGTTCGTCTACACGGTAGATGACAATAATACAGCGCAACGGACCAGTATCAAAACAAATCTCTCAAGCCGCTACTACACCAGCGTATCTGAAGGTTTGAGCGAAGGCGACAAGGTGGTCATCTCCGGTCTTATGAAAGTCAAAGAGGGGCGCGTACTAGCACCTAAAGATAGGACAGAGACAAAAGGGGTCACCGCCGTGATGAAGGCAAACAACTTGATCCCTGAAGAGGTTAAAAAGTAGATGTTCTCCGTAACCTTTATTAAGCGCCCTATTCTTGCGATGGTCATCTCACTGCTCATCATCGTGAGCGGTCTTGTCTCGATGATCGTTTTACCGATCCAGGAGTTTCCGGATGTTGTTCCGCCGACGGTTCAGGTAACAGCTACTTATACGGGCGCAAATGCCTATGCTGTTGAAGAGTCCGTAACACGGCCGCTGGAAGACAAACTTAACGGTGTGCAGGGATCGATCTATCTAGAATCGTCAAGCACATCGACAGGTCAATCCAAGATCACCGTCTATTTCGAGCCGGGGTATGACTTGGACATTGCTGCCGTCGATGTCCAGAACAAAGTCTCTATGGCAACAGCATCCCTTCCGGCCGAGGTCAAGCAACAAGGTGTCATTGTCGACAAACAGAGTCCCAATATTGTCTGTATGGTGACGCTCAACGGTGATGAACGTTTTGATGACGCCTTTTTATCGAACTTTATTAACATTAATATTCTCGATGAGTTGAAACGTATTCCCGGTGTCGGTAAAGCTGAAAACATGGGTGAGAAGAAGTACTCAATGCGTATCTGGCTCAACCCGGACAGGATCTATGCTTTAGATCTTACGCCCCAAGACATCATCAGTGCGATTCAGTCGCAAAACAAACAGGCTGCGGTCGGTAAGATCGGTTCAGCGCCAACCTATAAAGACCAGCAGATCGAATATGTTTTGACTGCAGAAGGCCGTCTCTCACAGGTTGATGAGTTTGAAGAGATCGTCATTAAATATAAAGAAGATGGCTCTTTAGTCTATCTGCGCGATGTCGCGCGTGTTGAACTGGGCGCTGAAAAGTATGACTGGAATGCTATCTTAAACAAAAAACCTACCGGTCTTGTCGGTATATACCAACTACCGGGCAGTAATGCTCTGGAGATCCGTGAAGCGGTCGGTAACGTTATGCAGAAAGTTCAACATCGTTTTCCCGATGGCATCAGCTACTCCATTCCATATGACACTACCAAATATGTCAACGTTGCTATTGACAATGTCGTCCACAACCTTTTTGTTGCGATCTTGCTTGTTATTCTCATCATCTACCTCTTTTTACAGTCGTGGCGTCCAACTGTTATTGCTGCGGTTGCGATTCCGGTCTCACTCATCGGTGCGTTTGCCGCAATGTATATTGCTCCAGGCTTTTCTATTAACTTTTTAACACTCTTTGGACTCATTTTGGCGATTGGTATTGTTGTTGATGACGTCATCTTGGTTGTTGAGAATGCTGAAGTCATTATGTACAAAGAGCCTGAGCTCAGCATGCCGCAGGTTGTCAAGAAGTCAATGATCGAGCTAATAGGGCCGATTATCTCAACAACCCTTGTTCTGGTTGCCGTCTTTATCCCGGTGTCGATGATGCCGGGTATTACCGGTTCGCTTTATCAACAGTTTGCCCTGACCATCTCCTTTGCGGTTGTGGTCTCTTCACTCAATGCCCTGACGCTCTCACCTGCGATCGCCGCTATCATTATAAAACGTCGCGGTAAAGATGAAAAAGTTTTCATAGGTTTTGCACTCTTTGAAAAGGGGTTTACCTGGCTGACAGAAAAATATACTGCCCTTATCACGCTGCTTATTAAAGCTAAATATGCCGTTCTTGTAGCATTTTTCGGACTGCTTGGCGTTATCTACTTTATGTTCGCAACTACCTCGACCGGTTTTGTTCCTTCGGAAGACAAAGGGCTCTTTATGGTCGCGTTAAACCTGAAACCCGGAAGTTCAATAGAACGGACAGTTGACGTTCGTAAAGTTGTTGAAGACATTGTCGAGAAGATCCCGGGCGTCTCTGATGTCATTGTCATTGACGGTTTTAACCTTATCACTTCAACACTCGACGGAAGTGCCGGTGCGATGTTTGTCACACTGGATCATTGGGACGACAGAACAGCTCCGGGTATGGATGTCAACAGCATTATCCGTCAGGTCTTTGTCAAAACGGCGAACATCTCCGATGCGTCCGTCGCTGCATTCAACATGCCGGGTATATCCGGTTTAGGGTCAGTCGGCGGTTTTGACTTCAGAGTGCAGGATTACCTCTCGGGAGATATGGATACATTTATGGCCTATACCCAAGAGATCATCAAGCAGGCAGACCAAGACCCGAGAATCGGACGTGCCTTTACCACTTATGATCCTAAATACCCTATGTTTTCTATTGATATCGATCGCAAAAAAGCGAATGCTCTTGGTGTGGATGTAGCAACACTGTTTGCAACGATGCAGACCTATTTGGGGTCATTCTATGTTAATGACTTTACAAAATTCGGTAAGGTCTTTCGGGTCTTCGTTCAGGCAGATAAAGAGTTCAGAAGCGACAAGAGCGACATTAATAAGCTTTTTGTCAAAAATGCACACGGTAAGATGGTGCCTATGTCAGCAATAATTACCGTCAAAGAGGAAGTCGGACCGCAAAATGTTGCTCACTATAATCTCTACCGTTCCATACAGATCAACGGTTCTGCTGCTGCTGGACATATTCAGGTGAAGCAATGGCGGCAATGGAAGAGATAGCAGAGCGTGTCTTGCCATCTAGCTACGGGTATGACTGGTCAGGAATGTCCTTTCAGGAAAAAATTGCGGGCAATGGCCAGATTGCTGTGTTTGTCTTTGTCGCTCTGGTTGTCTTCTTGGTTCTGGCAGCCCAATATGAGTCTTGGATCTTACCACTGATGATCCTTCTCTCGGTACCTGTTGTTATGATCGGTGCGATGGGCGCTCTCAAACTGGCCGGGCTACCGCTTAATGTCTATGCCCAAGTCGGACTGGTGCTCCTCATTGCACTTGCCTCCAAAAATGCGATCTTGATCGTCGAATTCGCCAAGGAGCTGCGTGAATCCGGCAAGAGTATTGTGGAGTCGGGTATACAAGCCGGTAAACTGCGTTTTCGTGCGATTATGATGACAATCCTTTCGTTTGTGTTCGGTACCGCGCCGCTTGCCTTTGCAACAGGTGCCGGTGCCGTAACACAACAATCCATCGGGGTCGGTCTGCTTGGCGGAATGCTGGCAGCGACCATTGTCAGTACCCTGCTCGTTCCTGTACTTTATGTGCTGCTTGAGACGATGCGTGAAAAATTTGTCAGCGTTGAAGAAGAGATCGCTAAACGGGAGTCTATCTAATGAAAAAACTTTTACTGCTGCCTCTGGTCTGTCTCTCCCTCTATGGTGAACAGCTCCAATACAACATCGATACTTTGATCGAGAAGGCACTTCTTTCCAGTCCGGATCTGAATGTCTCCCGTGACAGTTTCAAGATCTCACAGCAGCGTACCACACAGGCTGACGCAGACTACCTTCCTCAAGTCGATCTCTATGCCGGTGCCGGACAGGTGGGTATCACAAGCAGTGCCACTACCGAGAACGGGACACTGATCACAGGTAAGATCACCGCCTCACAGCTGATCTATGACTTTGGTAAGACCAGTGGTCAGATGGAGTACTATGCAGAAGAGTCCAACGCCTCGTTTGCAAGCTACAATCAAGAGATATCAGACAAGGTCAATACGGTCAAACGTGACTATTACGACCTGTTACGCAAAGAGAACCTGATAAAGGTCTACCAAGAGAATCTTCTGCTGACACAGCATCAGCTTACACGTGCTGAACGCTATTTTACAGCCGGTATCAAGACAAAAATCGATGTTGCAGATGCCAAAGTCCGACTTATTGAAGCGCAGATCCAACTTGAAAACAGCAGATATGCCCTTAGCCTTGCTTATGTGACACTAGATAAAAATATCGGTAATCTCAATGAGAGCGTCAAAGGGCACCTCTATATTCCAGATCTCAATATTAGCGAAGGACTATATGACTCTCTGCCCAGAGAAAACATGGCGGCAGACGCGTTGGTGCAGTTCGCATTTGGACACCGTCAAGAGCTTAAACGTTTTGAGTATAAAGTAAAAAGTGCCCAAGGCAAGGTCCGTCAAGAGAGCGGAGACTACTATCCGGGACTCTACGTAGCCGGTGATTACCAATACAACGATGTTGAAGAGAGCCTGCAGCTTTATATGCCTGAACAGCAGTGGAACGCAAACATCAACCTGAAATGGAACCTCTTCAGCGGAATGCGAACAGTAGCGAAAACCGAGCAGGCCAAACTGACTCTTTTACAAGAACACGCGAGTTTAGATGATGCAAAACTTCGAATTCGTGAAGAGGCCAGCAACGCTTTTATTAACCTGCGCAAAAGTGACTCAAATGTCAAGCTATCCGAAGAGTTAGTCGTAGCGGCTAAAGAGAAGTTTGAACAGGCACAAAAACGTTATGAGAACGGTCTTTCGGACTATATCGAACTTCAAGAAGCACGCCAAGGCTACATCAATGCAAATGCCGACATGGTCTCATACTACTATGAGTATTACATCGCATTAGCTGCTCTGGACCGCGCCATTGGGCGTTAAAAGCCAGGTCAACTTCAGCAGCTTCTACGCTGCTTATCGGTGTTGTATCGTAAACTTCCCTTCAAACGCATCGTTTTTAGCCTCTACACTCAACGTTGCATCGATAGGTGATTTCAGTTTGGCAAGTACAGCAGTAAGGTCATGGAGAACAGCGCCGTAGTTCTTAAACATCGGAAAAATGATCTCTTTGACTTTTGCCCCCTTTATCGCCTCTGCTAAAGCATCAAGAGCACATCTATAAGCACTCTCATTGGTAACATACTGTCGGTAGTACTCTTCCATATAAGCGATGTTGGTACGCCATGCGTTACGCTCATCTTCACTGATGATGCTGTTTTCAGCAACCCTTTTGATAAGATCTTCTTTAAACGCATCACTTTTGATATCACGTTCGGTTAGAATGGCGTTAAGATCGCTGCAATGCTTTTTGAGCAGTGCCAACAGATCTTCATCACTATAATAGACACCACTGAGGTTATGCAGATGCTGTGTCGTCTCTGTTGCACCGTAACTTAACGCTTCGAGCAACTCTACAGCCGCGTTCATAAATGTATATTTGTCAGGTTTAGTCTGGTCAAACCCGACACCGCGGCTTGTCACCTTTGGCAGATCACCAACATATCTCAGTTTCATCTTAACTCCTATAGTCGTGTGTAAACTATCATACATCGTATCGGCTATAAAATCTATAAATCAGTGTGTGCAGTTAGGGTCTGTTGTAGATGTGCAAATGGGCAGGGAAAGAGTCTAGGCAGAAACCCTTTCAGTATTCGCAATAGCTATTGATTGCGGTAAGTAATTCAGAGGTGCCCTTATTTCAAAAGAGCCAATGCCCCTTTATAGATCGGCTCATCTATAAAGCCGTATTTTTCATCGCTAAACCCTGTAACACCGCCTGCTCTCTCTTCTTCGAAACGGCGAATAATATACTCTGCCCGTAGGCGTTCGTTTTCGTCAACGCCAAATATCGATTGAACCTGTTGCGCCTGTTTAGGGGATATACACCCTTTTGCCTCATAGCCGATCTTCTTTTCCAGCTCCAGCCATGCCTGAAAACCTTCATCATCTTTATACTCCTGGTAGACAAAGGAGACCGGTTTGGCACCCACCGCTTTCGACATCAATAAGAAATGTCCCAAAATATGATGCAGTAAAGGGTTGTCCACTTTAATGAGCTCTTGTGAAAGACCCATATCCGCGAAAAGATCCAAAATACCCAGATAAAAGGTTGTCACCTGCTTATTAACCTTCAGTTCTGCAAGATTCAACCATGCCTCTCTGGTCTCGATGGAAAGGTGAAGTTCTGTTTCGCCGCCACACAGATCCAATGCTCTGCGAACGTCAGCCGGTGTTTTGATCTTTGGCACGCGTATGGCATCGGGCATAAAACCTCTAAGCAACGCTATCTCATCTTCGCCGCCCTCGTCCAGGGGGTTTACACGGACGATGATCTTTTTATCGCTCTCTGCCAATGCACTTAACGTCAACATAACAAGGCGCAGAGCATACGGTTTCATCGCTGCAGATACACCGTCTTCCAGGTTTAGAACGATAGCATCTGCTGCCAAATCAGGAATCTTGTTAAGATGTTTTAGGTTATGAGCAGAGAGCATCAGCGGTGATCTGAAATCAGATCTTCTGTTTATCGTTCTTTTTTTCGCGAAGACAAACTCATCGAGAACATCAAGATTTTGACTGTCGATCGCTTCTTGGATAATATTGGCGTCTCTAATCAGCATTTATATTCTCCTCTGGATGGAGGTAATAGTAGAGTGTTTGTATCTCCAGCTGCGTCAAGAAATATCTCGGCATCCCTCTCTGGCGTTTTCTCATGGCATCATCAAAGCTTTTAAAGTCCAGTTTCTTGATAGCGGGCGGACTAAAAGATCTCTTTTCACCTTTGTCTTTATAGGTGGCAATGAGCTTTCCCTCGCCTTGCTCACCATGACACTTAAAGCAGCCTATGCCTCTTGGACTATGATAGAGGTCAGAAGCATACTCTTCTTCGGTTATAAAAGAGACATCTGCATGGAGGAGTCCAAATGAGAGAAAAAAGAGAGCAAAAACCGATGAGCTGTTCATTGAAAGCACCTTGTTATACATTTGCCGATATAATAACGAAATTTCAATGTAGGACTCCTCTAAATGCAGATTCTTGATGGTAAAGCACTCTCAAAAAAGATCGAAGACAAAGTTGCTGAAGATGTTAAAATACTCAAAAAAGAGACTGGCCGTACACCGGGCCTTGCTGTTGTCCTGGTAGGAAATGATCCTGCAAGTCAGGCGTATGTCGGTATGAAGAAAAAAGCGTGTGACCGTGTAGGTTTTTACTCTGTCACACATGAGATGCCGGCTGATATCTCACAAGACGCTATTGAAAATACGATCAAGATGATGAACCAAAACCCAAGTATTGACGGTATCCTGATCCAGCTTCCACTCCCTGAACAGATCAACACCACAAGACTTTTAGAACTTGTTGCACCCAACAAAGATGTAGATGGTTTTCATCCTTATAATGTTGGACGCCTCACGACAGGTCTTGACGGGTTTGTCCCTTGTACACCGCTTGGTGTGATGGCGCTGCTTGCTGAATACAACATTGACCCTAAAGGGATGAACGCTGTTGTCGTCGGTGCTTCCAATATCGTCGGCAAACCGATGGCCGCCCTGCTCCTTAACGCTGATGCAACGGTACAGGTGACACATATCTTTACAAAAGACCTCAAAGCGTGTACGTTAAATGCTGACATCATTCTTGTCGGTGCCGGCGTTATCAACCTCATAAAAGAAGATATGGTCAAAGAGGGTGCGATTGTCATCGACATTGGGATCAACCGTGCACCAAACGGCAAACTAGTGGGCGATGTCGACTATGAAAACGTTGCACCTAAAAGCTCTTATATCACACCTGTTCCGGGTGGTGTAGGACCGATGACCATTGCAATGCTACTACAAAATACCCTTCGTGCTGCAAATGCACATGCTAAAGAGAGTTAATGAAACAAAAAGTCTATAACGCTGCCGGAAAAGCCTACCGCTTTTCAAATTCTTGGACGGGTACCATCA
>JAQIBF010000120.1 GCA_027859195.1 Helicobacteraceae bacterium | reverse complement strand
GTTGAGAAGTTTATAGAACCGAAGGATCTTCAAAATAAGATCTTGATAGAACGGGTTTTAGGCGAAAATCAGAAAATCATTACAACATTTGTAAGTAATGGGGAAAATCAAAGCAGTGTGGTTATCAACAAACTTAATGCCATGAACGAAGAGATCATGGCAAACTTTATACAATCGCGTGAAGCTGGCAATGAGAAGATCATTAATGAGATCACAATCTTAAATAATAAAGTAGTGCAGTCCCTCGCGTCTAAAACAGAAAAACTTAACAACCAGGTTGTTGACGGCATTATGACCTCCAGCACAAAAGTTCTGGGCAGCTTTATCAGTACGCAAGCGCAAAAGAATGAGAAGATGATTGCAGCGATGGTTGATGAGAACAGACGGATGCTTGAGAGCGTGAGTGCAAAACTTTCAGCACAACAAGAAGCGAATAATGATGAACTGCATTCACTGCGAACGGGTGCAGCGACACCAGCAGTCAATGAAAAGATTATAGAGGCTATGGCAAAAGAGAACAGTCATATGCTTGACGCGTTGAGTGAAAAACTTTTGGCCCAGCAAAAAATGTACAGCGATCATTTGACTTCGTTGCTGAAAAGCGACACTAAACCGGTTGTGACGGATACCTTGACGACGACAATGCTGCAAGAAAACCGACGTATGATTGAAGTGTTGAGTGACAAATTGATAGCGCAGCAGGACGCCGACAAAAAACCTGCTGCAAATGATGTGTTGATTAAAACGATCGTCGAGGAGAACCGACGCATGCTTGAAGTGCTGAGTGAGAAACTAATAGAGCAAAAAGTTGAGCAAAAACGTTCATTGGAGCAACGTATAGAAGATGCAAGAGCGGCTGCAGCCCAAAAAGAAGCTTCCAATGCGAGACCTGCAGTGAGTGAGAAGATGCGTTCTCATGGCAATGTCAAGCTTCCTAAACAGTAATCGGAATGATATTTAATGAAGTATAGTGACAATAACAGCGGTGATTTCTTATTTGGGATCACCCTAACAGAACTCATTTTGATGCTCTTTTTTCTATTGCTGCTTATCTCTGCATTTATGAGTGCCGAAAAATCCTCTCTCATCACGAAAGTCGAGCAGGAGAATGATCGCGTTGTCAAAGAGAACCTTGATCTGCAGTTGAAAAACAAGGTGAGCCGTACCCTCTCCGAAGAGATGATCGGCGCACTTCTTCGTTTCAGACTGGGTGAAGACGAGAACCAGGAAAAAGCGAAGCAGATTTTTAAAGAGTTGAGTAATCAGACGAAGCTGATCGCCGAGAATGAACAGTTGAAATCGCAGGTCGAAGCGTATGCGGTTAATAAAAGACTTTTAAAGATGGACGAGGAGTTCAAAGCACAGCTCTCACGAAAAGAGTCGATCTTGAAGCTGCTTAAGGATGTTAACTCGACAGAGCAGCTCCAAGCGATATTCATAAAACTCGAAACGCTCAAGAGAGAGAGTGACCGATCGGCTAAAAATGAAAAGCGACTGCGTCAAGAGAATGTCATGCTGGAAAAGTCTCTTAAAGAGCTCTCCTCCCTCACTAAAGAGGAGCTGATGTATGCGCAGGAGATTTTAAAAGGGCAGGTGAGTTACCTGACACGCCGACTCAACATGGGCGGGGGAAATGAACTTCCGCCCTGTTGGGCAAATCGCAAAAGCGGAAAAGCGGAGTATATTTTTAGTGTTATCTTGGGTGAGGAGGCCATTCGAGTCGCACCGAGATGGCCTAAATACAGAGCTAAGGAACTCAAAAAGTACGGTTCTTTGAAGGGGCTCTTTAATCGTGATCTTAATGTATCCGAGTTTTTAGAGATCACTAGACCGATCTACAAAGATGCCGATGAAAAAGAGTGTAAACATTATATTTACATGTTTGATGATGCTCTGACAAAAGACGGTTATAAAACAAAACGTCTGCGACTGGAAAATTATTTTTACAAATATGAAGATGCTTCTAAGATCTATGAACGTTTTTAACGTGCAGGTTCTGAAGGCAGTACTCTCGTTTCTATAAATTTCAAACACGCTTCAGCACTCTCTGCCACAACGACATCTATCATCATAAGATTATGCGAAAGACCAAAATCTTCTATGATCTTGCCATCCTGACAGAGGGTGGCATCCCCTAAAAGTTTTTGCTCTTCACGTACACGTTCTATCATCGGCCTTAGGTCTGCCGCGTAGCCATAGACCTTTTTGCCCAATGCAGCGGCATAACCAACCTCATATACGGTACCTGAATCCGGCTCTAGGCCACGAAAAGGGTTTAGGTTGGCCATAACGAGGTCACACTCTTTTAAAAGTGCTATATTGGCTTCTCTGATCGCTTTTGCGATCGCATACGGTGTGCCGTCGAAAGCGATCTCATTGTCAAGCGGAAAGAGCCCTTCAAAGCCGTATTGTCTACAGAGCTCTTTCAGCGCACGCCCTTGTTCAATAGCATCTGTTTCAAAAACATCGGGTCCGGCAAGATATATTTTTAACATAGTCAACTCAATCATTTTTATTTATTATAGCGCAGTGGGCACAGTTTCTGGTTGCCGTAACACAAAGCAGGCTAAGTCATCTCTATTACCCTATTAACTCACGATTGAAATGTATCGTACTGCAAACATAAGGAGTATGGGATGAAAAAAAGATTGTTGACAATGACACTGTTGCTGACGGCATTTTTTATGAGTGGTTGCGCCATGAAAGTTGTACCGAATAATGCAACTGCTTATAGCGAAAGAGACACCCTCAACCATAGCAGGGAGTACAGGCATGTAATGACTGAAGATAAACATTATCAGAGGTATTACCACACACGCCATACCAAGCAGAATGGAGTTACCATTCATCCAAAGAGAAAAACAGACCCAAGGCAGACAAAAAGTGTAAAAAATAGAGATAATATAAAAATCAGAAAATAGGTAAATAAAAAGAGATCAGACAAGAGAGCACATAACAGTCAGGAAAAAAAAGAGAAGAGCAGGGTGAAACATGAGCGTAAGGTTGCACGAAACCGGTAAAGTGGAATTTTGAAGCGATATCGAAAGCGATATCACGAAACATTTGTGACTCCTCTGATCTTTTGGCAAAAATCAGGACTGTTTCTACCAATTCATGCGCTAAAATAGCAGGTTTATGCGTAGAATTGTATATAATTCATCTAATAAATATATTTAGGATTTCCCATCGTTAAAAAAATTGTCAAATTTGGTTCTGTCGGTGCACTTGGCACCGTCACGAATATCTCTGTTTTTAGTGTCTTGACCTTTATGAATGTTCATTATAATAT
>JAQIBF010000021.1 GCA_027859195.1 Helicobacteraceae bacterium | reverse complement strand
GATTAAACAGTGCAGTCAGCTTGCCTTTTGCTATATTAAGATCTTTTGCGATCTGTGCTTTTTTGTCATTTTCCGCTGTTTTCATCTTGGCAAATTCGGCTGCTAATACACCTTTTTTACCAAAAATAGCAATACGGATCTCTTCAAGTATCTCTACTGAGTCCGCTGCTTCGATTTTTTCGTACCACTGTGTCAAAGGGAGTCTCCATGTAGGCTATAAATAGAGGTCAAACTGACCCCTCACCCGATTATAATAACGCGTATTTTATCCAAAGAATTTTAACTTAATCTTGAAGCCCTATATCACGGGCTTTTAAGGCCTTTACTCTGCACTATTTAATAACTCTATGATACAATAATATAAATCAATAATTAGAGGTAAATCGATGTGTCTATTTTGTAAAATTGTTAATAAAGAGATCCCCAGTAACATTGAAATGGAAAATGAAAACTTTCTGGCATTTCATGATATCAACCCAAAAGCACCGATACATATCCTTGTCATCCCTAAAAAACATGTCGACAGTTTCAATGAGGTGAGTCCTGAGACTATGGCAGAGATGACAACATTTATTCAAGAAGTTGTCGCACTGGTAGGCATCAAAGAGTCAGGTTACCGTCTTATTAGCAATGTCGGCCATAACGGCGGCCAAGAAGTCAATCATCTGCATTGGCACGTCGTCGGTGGGGCAAAGTTGACATTCCCTCACTTGGTTGACGCAAATCCACAAGACTTTTTTTAACCCTCAGACGCCCTTGGGTCCAAGGGACGTTTTTCCATATTTAACCTACTCTCTTCTGCTTTAACATGTCTTCTTGATTGCCTATACTTTTTTCACTACTTCATATCACGGGTATACTGCTGCAGCAAAGCTGTTCCCATGCATTTCATGCTTTGTCTGTACAACAAAAATCTAGCGAAAAAAGAAAGGGAAATTAATAAAGGACTACTATTTCAGAAGCACATATAAAATAAAAGAGAGACGATAGGTAGGTATTAGAACCAGCCGCCCTCACCCCGGCACTCTTTATCAGCCTCCTCAATAAACTCCGAATAATCTTCATCTGACTGCTTCTCTAAAGCATTAAAAGTCTCAAGATCATACTCTTTGAAGATCTTGTCATCAAGACAAGAGCAGTAGGTCTGATTATGTTCTTGAATACACTGTGCCATCATATTCTCTTGATCAGCATCCTGCCACGTATAGTACTTATTATAGAAAGGGACCAGCGCCCAAAAGAAAAAGACAATAGCCAGAACAATGTTGATAATATATTCACGTTTTCTCGTCTCAAAATAGCGCTTAGCGTCATAAGCTATAAACAGAAGAAACGCGATCTCTAAAACAATAGTAAACCAGTCACTGTCGTAAAATGCGAACATACATATCCTTAAATGATTTTCTTTTAATACTGATAATTAATTGGAGGGGTTCCCCTTGAGGGGAAGATAGAGAGATTAAGATGGGCAGCAAGCGTCCAGTTCACCAAGGTCAATATTGCCACCTTGACCACTGATCATCTCTTCATTCTCACGAATCACCTTACCATTATGGATGATCGTGTAAGAGATCTTTGTTGTATCACGAATTGTATTGATGGTCGAGCAGTAGGTCTCGACGCTTGCCATTACCCAGCGTGCAGCTTGATCATCACTATCTGCGTCTGAATTAAAGGTATAGGTCAAATACAAGGTATTGAACTTTTTAGGATGATCATCATTGCGGACCACTTCTCCGTCAACAACCAGACCGGTAACGGTTTTACCTTGGTTTTTTGGCAACATCTGAATATCACTGGCACTGCAGGCAATAATACCGCTGAGAAAATATTCAATAGGGCTAATTGTTGGACAATCAATTATAAAACTGCTTTTTGCTGTTGTCGCCTCAAACTTCATATCCTCTTTATGGGCTACAGAAATTTTCATAATGATAAGCCTTCAATGTAATTTTGAAACTGTACCACTTGTTCCATTGTGCGAAGTGTTGATGTTCCTCCCTGTGATTCACGGGCATTCATTGAATGTTTAAGTGCCAAATAGGGCATAACATCCTCTTTGATACGGTCATCAACTTTTTGCAGTTCATCAAAACTCATCGCGCTGACATCAATACCTAAGGCTTCCGCACGTGCAACGGCTTTACCTGAGATAAAGTGTGTTTCTCTAAAGGGAACACCACACTTCTGGACCAGGTAATCTGCCAGATCCGTCGCTGTCAAGTGACCCTTTTGACAAGCTTTTGCCATATTATCCGCTTTAATAGTCATCGTTTTAAGAGCTTCCGCTAGGATCTTTAAAGAGAGTTCAGCAGTATCAATACTGTCAAAAACGCCCTCTTTATCTTCTTGTGTGTCTTTATTGTATGCGAGAGGTAAACCCTTCATAACGGTCAGAAGTGAGATAAGGTTACCGTTTACACGCCCTGTCTTTCCTCGTAAAAGTTCAGGAACATCCGGGTTTTTTTTCTGAGGCATAATCGATGATCCGGTAGAGTAAGCATCAGAAAGTTCAACAAAACCAAACTCATAACTCGACCAAAGAATGATCTCTTCGCTCAGACGTGAGATATGCATCATCATTGTGGAGATGTTAAACAAAATCTCTAATGCGAAATCGCGATCACTTACAGTGTCTAAACAGTTCACACTGACACTGTCAAAACCAAGTGTTGCTGCTGTCATCTCACGATTGATATTGTGGGGCGTACCCGCAAGTGCTGCACAGCCGAGCGGCGAGACATTATTACGGCGTCTAGAGTCTTCAAGACGTTCAATGTCACGTTTGAACATTGATGCATAGGCAAGCATATGAAAACCGAAGTTGATAGGCTGTGCATGCTGCAGGTGTGTCATACCGGGGATAAGCGTTTCCGTGTGTTTGGAAGCGATCTCCACTACAACCTCAAGCAGTGATTTTAACAGCTGTGCGATCTCACGATCTTTACGAAGTACATAACGTCGAAAGTCCACCGCTATCTGATCATTGCGCGAACGGGCAGTGTGCAGTTTTCCCCCTGTCTCACCGATAATAGCCGTAAGGCGTTTTTCGATCGCCATATGAAGGTCTTCATCTGAGATCTTCCACTCAAACATCCCGGACTCGATCTCAGATAAAACTTCAGCCATACCGTCTTGAATAGCCGTTAACTCTGCTGCATTCAAAATGCCTTGTGCTTGCAACATCGATGCATGTGCAAGTGAACCTTCAATATCTTCTTTATAAAGACGACGATCGAACATAATTGATGCATTAAACTCATCTAGCAGTGAAGAGGCACCTTCACTAAAACGACCTGACCACATTTTATCCATTTTTGCTCCCGTGATAACACACATATAACGCGTGTGAAAATAGTTGTGGTATTTTACCTGATTTTTTTCAATGGTTATAATTAGAAAATAGTTTTATAGGAAAGGTGGCTTGAGAAGAGTTATTGAAGTGAGAACGAAGGCAAAACCTTCTATTGCAAACTATTTCTAGTTACAAGCTGGAACGTTACCACTGTCTTTTGCATACTCAACCAAAAAGTCTTTAAGATGTTTCGCACGGTGTGTGAAT
>JAQIBF010000013.1 GCA_027859195.1 Helicobacteraceae bacterium | reverse complement strand
TATCAGATGTCTTGAAGATGAGCGTCGATGAGGCATTTACCTTTTTCGAGCCTATTCCTAAGATCCATATTAAACTCAAGACCCTTGTCGATGTCGGACTGGGCTATATTACCCTCGGTCAAAATGCCGTTACCCTTTCGGGCGGTGAGGCACAGCGTATTAAGCTCGGTAAAGAGCTTGGCCGTAAAGATACGGGTCGTACGCTCTACATCCTGGATGAGCCGACAACTGGGCTTCACTTTGCCGATGTTGATCGTCTGACGGGTGTACTGCACCACTTTGTGGAGCTGGGCAACTCGGTGCTGGTCATCGAACACAATCTTGACATGATCAAGAACGCCGATTATGTCATTGACATGGGACCGGAAGGCGGATCGGGCGGCGGTGACATCATCGACGAAGGGTCACCTGAATCTATGGCTATAACGTATAAAAAAAGCGGTTCATATACGGGTGAGTATCTTGCAAAAGAGTTGGCGCTACACAAAAAATAAGAGCAGAAATTACTCAACAAGGAACCATTTTGTTCCAGTTCAAGGCGTGTGCCAATAATGTTGAGGAGTTTACTTGTAGTAAATGACGAGACGTTATTAGGACAGAACGAAGAAATTTGGCAAAAGTGCCCTTGCAGTGTATTTTCTAAAGGATAGTTAATTGATCTCATTTAGTATCTCTGATGTTGTTCGCATTGCCGCACAGAGTGACTTCAATGAGGGGATGGACTACTACCGCCAATCGCGAAGTTCCATAAAGTCTTTTGAGATGATCGCCGAAGGGCACATGGTCATCACCGCTTTTACCAAGGGCCGTGCCAACTACATCCAGTCCATCAGCGTAAAAGTCGATGGCAACAGTGTGGCTCTCAGTGGACGCTGTTCGTGCGGAGCTTCTCAAAACTGCAAACATGTCGTCTCTGCCGCACTGACCTTTATGAATCAGAACAGTACCGCGCCTAGCCGGGCGATGGTGGAGAAAAGCGACGCCCAAAAATGGCTTGAACGTTTAGAAAAGTCTCTTTCTCCTGAAGCCGTTAAAAAATCCATCCTCATCTACCGCATCAGCCCTTCAACGACCCAAGGCAAGCTGCAGCTGGTCTTCTATCGTGCGCGTCTTCTCAAAGAGAGCGGCTACGGAAAACAGAAGCGCATCGAGTTCCATCAGCTGCGTTCGAGCTTTATGCAGCGCGACTTCCTGACAGAGAACGACCGTGACATCCTGGAGCTCTTTGGCGCGCTGGAGTCAAAAGTGGAGCGTAATGCTCACATCGAGGGAGAACTGGGCGGTCTGCTTTTGGAGAAGATGGTGAAAAGCGGCAACTGCTACTGGCACGGCAACCGCAACCACGCTTTGCAGTGGAGTGAGACACTCTCGACCTCTCCGCTTTACAAAGAGGAGTCCAAAGGTCAGTTCCGTTTATCGTTTGACCTTGGCAAACAGTATGAACTTCTTGTCACAACCCCTTTTTCGTATGTCGACACTAAAAACCATCTGGTCGGCCGTCTGAGCATTGAGGATATCAATGAAAAACAGCTTGGTCTATTGCTTCAGGCACCGCTTCTGACCCAAGAGGAGTTAGATGCATTTGCCATCAAGGCCATAGAGACGCTGCCTTCTCTGCCTCTGCCGGACTCTCTGGATGTCGAGGCGATAAAGGCAGACGCAAAACCAAAGATCACGCTGTATGCGTCAGAAGGTCAACACCGATTAAAGTTGAGCTTTCTCTATGCCGATTACGAGTTACGAGGGTGCAGTTCTCAGAAAACCAAGGTGGTAAAAGAGGGCGAAAACTACCTCAAAATCGTCCGTGATCTTGACCTTGAAAACAGGGCCAGAACAGAACTGGAAAAGGCAGGTTTTTTGGCCGATGTATCCTGCGTTTTTCAACCTGATAGCAGCAGTAAAAACAGCATCGATATCTGGCGGGAATTTATACAGAACCTGTTGCCGGTTTTGGAAGAGAAGGGCTACCAGATCGAGGTCGACAAAAGCTTTCTCTTCCGCTTTGAAAAGGGCGGTGATATCACCCTGAATGTCGAGCAGAACAAGAGCTGGTTCGATGTGGAGATGGCGGTCGATTTCAGAGAGGGAAAACTCAACATTCTCTCGCTTGTCAGTTCACTCCTGGAGCAGAATGTAGACATCGAGAACCTTCCTGATACGATCTCCTTCGAGGGGGAAGAGAACCACTTCATCACCCTTGACGCTGAACAGTTCAGACCGATACTCAGAACTCTGGTGGCACTCTACAAAGGGGAGCGGGTCGAACAGCTGCATATAAACCCATACGAAGTACATCTTCTTCCTAAAACAGGCACTTTCGTCAAGACAAGCGGCAGCGGCAAAAAGGCGATAAAAAGGCTGAAAAAAGAGCTGGAAAGCTTTGACGGCATCGAAACACTGGAGCAATCAAGCGGTCTGAAAGCGACCCTTCGCGGCTATCAGCAAGAGGGGCTGAACTGGCTCGGATTTTTGGAGCGTTTCGGTTTCGGCGGCATCTTGGCGGACGATATGGGACTGGGAAAAACCCTCCAGTCGCTCGCCTTTCTGCAGCGTTTGAAAGAGCAGAAGAAACTGACACTTCCGGTTCTCATTGTCGCACCGACGTCGCTGCTGGGAAACTGGAAAAACGAGGTTAAAAAGTTTACGCCTGACCTGACCATTGAAGTGCATCACGGACTCAAAAGAGACAAGAAGATCCATCTCGATTTCAAGAGCGATATTGTCATTACGACCTACGCACTTCTGAGCCGCGATCTTGCTCTTTTTGAGCAGATGGAGTTCAGCTATTTTATCCTCGATGAAGCGCAGAATGTAAAGAACCAGAAATCGAAAGTTCACAGCGCGGCGAAGAAGATCAATGCCCGAAATTCTGTCGCCCTGACGGGTACCCCGATGGAGAACCATTTGGGAGAACTCTGGGCGATCTTCGACGTGGTGATGCCGAACTTCCTCGGCGACTACAAGACCTTTAAACAGTTCTATCAGACGCCGATAGAACAGGAACACTCACAAGAGCGTCAACAGAGTCTGAGAGAGAAGGTCGCCCCTTTTATGCTCCGTCGCACCAAAGAGAAGGTGGCGACCGAACTGCCGCCTAAGACTATCATGACGCGCTCTGTCGTTTTCGAAGGGGAGCAGGCGAAGCTCTATGAGGGGATTCGCGTCTCGATGGAGAAGAAGGTGCGCGAGGTCATTGCCGAGAAAGGTTTGGGCAGAAGCCACATCACCATTCTCGATGCACTTTTGAAACTGCGTCAGGTCTGCTGTGACCCGCGTCTCGTACCGCTTGCAGAGGCGCAGAAGGTCAAACAGTCGGCCAAGCTTGAGATGCTGCTCGAACTGGTTGAAGAGCTCTTGGAAGAGGGGAGACGCATCCTCATCTTCTCGCAGTTCACCTCCATGCTCGCCATCATCGAAGAGGCGCTGATGCAGAGAGATGTCCCCCTTGCGAAACTGACAGGCAGCACCCAAAACCGTGAAAAGGTCATAGAGCGTTTCACCAGCGGCGAAGCCCACGTCTTCCTCATCTCCCTCAAAGCCGGAGGCGTCGGTCTAAACCTCACCCAGGCCGACACCGTCATCCACTACGACCCATGGTGGAACCCCGCCGCAGAAGACCAGGCTACCGACAGAGCCTACCGCATAGGTCAGGACAAACCGGTATTTGTCTACAAGCTCATCATCGAGGATTCGGTCGAAGAGAAGATCCTTATGTTGCAGGAGCAGAAAAAGAAACTCTCCAACTCGCTGTTCAGCGAGGAAGAAGAGGGTGTTGCGGCGTTGGATGCCGAGAGTCTGCTGGAGTTATTTACTAATTAGGATGTTGCTTAAAGACCGCTCTAAAGACGATTTTAGCCGTAGAGTTCTTCAAGGTAGACGTTATGGACTAGCTCTTCAATCTGTCTGCGATACCACTCGTACGCTCTGCCGTCGCTGACCAAACGGCTGATTCCCTCATCATCGGGCTTTTCATAAAAATCCGTTTTGCTTTTTATTTTGGCATATAAGGCCTCTTTGGTATAGGTGATATTATATTTCAGATAACGTTCTATAAACTCGTTTGCATCATACCCTTCAACATGCGTGATGACATAATAGATATCGAAAAGATCCCGGTATTTTTTTCGATTCCAAAATGCTGATGTTTTCATGTACATAATTGTTTTGAAAGAGGCGATTTTCAGCGTTGTGCCTTCGTATGGAGTGGTCGGCTCACTCGTCCAGACCTCTTTTTCCAAAATGTTGAAAGGCGGTACGAAAAACTCGACTTTCACGCCGTCCAATAGATATTTGAGATGGTAATCGTATAGATCATCGCCTTCATTCGAAGCGTAGTCCACTGCGGTAGCATCATGCGGCATTTTTACGCCGCCGTAAGAGAACATCATCGCATCGATCTCATCCCGGCACAGTGCCAACATGGCAAAATCCAGATCTTCCGAAAGTCGATGACCGATGAGATGCGAGAGTGCAGTTCCGCCGACAAACCTGATATCATGTTTTGTAAAAAGTTCATGTCCCGCTAACGTCTCCAGGACCTGTTTTGTCTTTTCCAGCATATCATACCCGCTTTTTCAAATAGGCCAAGTGCCTGTTAAATGTTTGCAATAAGTCTATGTTCTTCTCTTTCAGCACATACGGTTTCAGACGTTCCGTTCCAAAATAACGGATAAGCAGCGCGACTCTTGCATCGTTGAACGATGCAAGCATGATAGAGATAAATCTTGAGACCTCATAAACATGCCCGTTTCCGACGCTGTAAAAGAGTTCGTTGCCGAAGATCTCTTTGTCGAGAGTAATCTGTTTCTGCGATGGCGGTACGATCGGCTTTGTCAATAGGTCGTCTTTCTTGTTCCGTTCCGGTTTCGCCCGCTTCTTGGCACATACAAACTCGAATCCGTCAAGAAATTTTTTATATTCGACACTTTTGTTGAGACCGTTTAGAATAGCGAGGAAATTTTCTAAAGATATTTTCCCTTCCTGTTCGAAATACCGATAGGTCGCATATTTCAAACCGACAAAGTCTGCAAACTCTTTTTGTGTCAGTCCCAGGGCAATGCGTTCGTTTCTTACGGACTTGTTACTCTGTTGCAGTAAGT
>JAQIBF010000063.1 GCA_027859195.1 Helicobacteraceae bacterium | reverse complement strand
ATCTTGCTGACCGCATGGCGAATCAGTTCGTCAATCGTGCCTGAGAGTTCGCCCCCCTCGATATGGGCCACCAGTATGTTGTTGAGACTGCCGACAATAGCCCCGGCCATCGCTTCGACCCGGTCACCGTGAACGACGATAAGGTCGGGTTCGATCTCTGCGATGTAATGGGAAAATCCGTCAATGGTCTTGGCCAGGGTACGGTCCATGTGTTCGACTGTGTCGTGGTTGATGTACTGGTAGATGTTTTTAAAGCCCGACTTGTAGATCTCGTTGACCGTTTTGCCGTACTTTTTGCTCATATGCATGCCGGTTGCAAAGATATGAACGTCAAACTGCTCTGACTGCTGTGAAATGGTGATCAACGATTTCAATTTTCCGAAATCAGCGCGGGTCCCGGTCAGAAAAACGATACGTCTTTTATTCACTGATATCTTCTCTGCAGAGATGGGTGTCATTGTCGATATCTTTTGTAGCTGTTTTGCCTAACAGGTCAGTATACTCTTCGGCTCTGATCTCACCTGTTCCAGGTCTTTTGACCCAGAGGTTCTCTTTGGTAAAGGTCTCGCCTTTTTTGATCGGCTTGATCGTTACAACCGTTGCAAAAGCAAAATCGATCGTCACCTGCTCCTCTTTGGCCGCCTCTTTCTTACCGCCGCGCATCTTGGCGATCTCTTCGCTGCCGATGATCAGCGCTTTGAGAGCGACAGGATCCATAGAGTTGATGATGTCCGGTCCCGGGCGCTCCATCTTGTCGGTAAAATGTCGTTCAAGCACTGAGGCACCCAGTGCCGTCGCTGCAAAACAGGCGAGGTTGGAAGTGGTGTGGTCAGAGAGACCGATAATGGCGTTAGGGAACTCTTTTTGGAGCTCCTGCATAGCACCGAGCCTTACTAGATGAGACGGTGTAGGGTAGAGGTTGGTGGTGTGAAGCAGGGCGTAGGGCACCTTGTGCTTTTCAAGGATGACCACTGTCTTTGCAACCGATGCGATGTCATTCATACCGGTACTGACGATCATCGGTTTTCCGAATGCGGCGATATGTTCAATGAGCGGGTAGTTGTTACACTCGCCTGAGCCGATCTTATATGAGCTCACATTCATGCGTTCAAGTCTGTCCGCAGCGGCTCTTGAAAACGGAGTGCTGGTGAATATCATTCCTTTTGATTCGACATACTCTTTGAGTTTGCGTTCATCTTCTTCGTTCAGTGCACATCGTTCCATGATCTCATATATAGAGATAGTTGCATTGCCTGGGATGACCTTTTTGGCTTCGTGGCTCATCTCATCTTCGACAACGTGGGTCTGATGTTTGATCACCTCCGCGCCCGACTTCCATGCAGCATCGACCATCTCATAAGCTGTTTTCAATGAACCTTCATGGTTGATCCCGATCTCTACGATCACCAAAGGCGGGTAGTCGAGGCCGACTTTTCTGTTTTCGTTTTCTATATAGTTGTTCATTTATTTAGCCCTTTTTTGACGGATTTTCTTTTTAAAATTACGGATTCTTTTGTTTTCCAGATCATAAGCGATCATCTTCTCTGCAGATCGTTCTTCGTTCAATCCGCTGTATTGCGCATAATACCTGGCGATGATCCGCATGTCATCTTCATCTGCCCAGAGGCGCGAAAAGTTTTTGAACCGCTCCTCTGCGCTCAACACTTTAAATTGCATTCTGTTGATGTCGACGATAGAAAAGAGATAGCTGCCGTTCTCTTTTTTTATGAGAATATTACCGGGTGAATAGTCTTTGTGAAGTACACCTTTCTCATGAAGTTCAGCCGTAAAACGGGCAAACTCCTGAAAGATCAATTCTCTCTCTTCGAAGTTGCGATCGAGCAGGGGTTCTCTGATAGTAAAGTCATACGCAAAGGCGATACTGATAAAAAAGCTTTTATGCAAAGTGGGTGTCAGCTCTTTGACAATGGCAACCGGTTCAGGCGTGTTGATCTTAAGAGCTTGCAGTTTCAACGCATTGTCATACGATTTTTGCGCTTTGGAACCTCGTAGATAGGTGTAGACCAAACGGTTTAGAAAGTTAGGGGTCTTAAACGATTTAACCATTAGACTATAGCGGTCACAGGGGATCTTCTTGATCTCATTGCGGGCCTTATGGACACTCTCCTTCTGGCTCGCAAAATGGGTGTCGATATGCTCACAAAAATCGCGGCATGATTCGTATTTAGGATTGAGGGTTATCTGATACTGGCTTGGCATGTAGCGAGGCTCCTAAAAATAGACCGCTGAAGAGAATAAACAGCATGTTAGTAAATTGTTTCAACCAGAGCGGTTCGGCGACAAAAGAGGTTAACATGACCACGATAATAAGCAGACTCAGCTCTTTAAGTTCAGGATCAGCGATAGAGAGCTTTGCAAACTGGTAAAACATCATGAGCATGAGCACAAGACCGATAATACCGCCCTGGACTAAAACATTGACATACTGGTTGTGGAAATGGCTTATCGGGAATCCTTCACTTTCCACTTCTGGAAGTCCGTGAGGATCCTTTTGCATAGCGGCTTTGGCCTCGTCTTTATAGTCGCCGACACCTACACCGATTATCGGATGTTCTTTAACAATATCAGCTGCTATAAAATACATAGCAACGCGTGCTCCCCAACTTGACTGGAGTTGACCGTCCATTATTTTTTTAATATCATTTTGTGCTGCATGGACTCTGGTCTGGAATTTGTCGCTAACACTGTATGCCAATCCAAAAATGAGGACAATAATGAGAGTACTGCCGATGATGGATTTGTATGTAATCTTATAATGAATAAAGACCGTAGCGAAAATACCGACTAACAAGGCAAGTTGACCTGTTCTCCCGTCATTCATAAAAAGATTTCCCGATAACGTAACAAAGAAGAAGAAAATGAGTAGTTTTTCATTTTTAGTATAGCGGTTTGATATAAGACGATTCAGTAAGATGATGGCTGTAAAAGCTAAAAAAACACTGTAGTCGATATGCATCATAAATGGGGAAGGGTACTCTTTACCGTTACCCCTGATCGTCCAGAATTCAAAGAACATGCCATAAGAGAGTATCTCACTTATCACCATCCCAAAAATGAAGGCGGTGACAATTGGAAAAACTTGCTCTCTTTTAACATTGAGTGCAATAGCAAAAATTGCAAACCATTGCCAGTAAAGGCGTTTAAAATTAAGCCCAAACTCAAGGTTGTCAGTCCACAAAAGAGAGAGTGTCGTAAACGCGATAAAGAGGAGTATGGCTTTGGCAAATGCCGACTCTTTCAGCGCGTTAAAGTGCTTTTTATAATCACCCTGAACAAGTAGAAGTAGTATTAACAGTGCGTCAAAAAGACTGTTGGTCGCCCGAGAAAGCGGCATCATAAAGGCGAATGCAAGTAAAATATAATAATTTGTTTTTTCAAAATTTATTTTGGAACGAAGCGCTGAGACCATAAAATCACTTGATATATTAAGATAGTAGGATTATAACATTTAAATCTAAATTGACTGGCGTAAATGCCTGCGGGACTCAGGTGAGGCACTGCCTTAAAATCACAGTTATAGATATCTGTTTTAATATTGTCAGTACTCTTCATAAAGGTACCCGGCTGTATGTTAGAGAATCTGCATATCATACGTTAAAAAAGATGTGAGTGTAAAGAATGCCCTTTCAATATATTCTAGGTCTGATAAGACAAATAGTCTGGCTGAGCTTCCATTTTTGCTTCTGTTACTTCTGTTTAGAAGTGTATTGTTCTAATACACGCGGCGTCATTATCGAAGCGGACGATATCTTTGCTCCGGGGAAAGAGAAAAGTAATCTGTAAATAACGTGTGTAAAGTAGTATAGAGCGGCTATGGCTATTAATCAGATACTGGTTGAGTCTCAAAAATAGTAATTAGTGTAAAATGTCAGTAGAAAAAGGATTTTTTTGGAAATATTTAAACGTTACTGGCCCTACACCAAAGAGTATAAATTTCATTATATTCTGATCTTTATCGGTATTGTCTTGACAGTTAGTGCAACCGTTGCAACGGCACAGATCATGCAGCCTCTGATGGATGATATGTTCATCAAAAAAGATACGTCAATGCTCTATCTAATACCAATGATGCTGATCATTATCTATGTTGTTAAAGCGGTGGGCCGTTATATCCAATCAGTTTTTATGACCTATGTCGGACTGCACATCATCTCTCGTTTCAGAGAGATACTTCTGGAGAAGATCCTCTATTTTGATATGGAGTTCATTTTCATGAACCGCAGCGGCGAGCTGATCTCGCGCTTAACCAATGATCTCAACCGTATTCAGTATTTTGTCTCCAATATGCTGCCTGAGTTGATCCGCGAGTCTCTGACTGTTCTGGCTCTGATCGGGTATGTTATCTACTTGAACCCCGAACTTGCTTTTTACTCACTGGTCGTTGTTCCTCTTGTCTTTTATCCTATTATTGCCATCGCTAAAAAACTTAAAAAATATTCACATCGCTCTCAGGCTAAAAATGCCGATGTCGTGGTTCGTCTGACGGAGGTGTTTAACAACAGCGAGATCATTAAAGCCAATGCGACCGAAGCGTATGAGATGGAACGTTTTTCGACAGAGAATTGGAAATTTTTCAAGATAAACATGAAAGCAACTTATGTGGGGCAGTTGATCTCACCGATCATGGAACTTGTCGGTGCTGTCGGTTTGGCGAGTGTTATTTTCATGGGTGGAAAATATGTTTACAACGGCCATATGAGTGTGGGAGAGTTTACGGCATTTTTGACGGCTGTCGGTTTGGTGTTCCAGCCTATTCGAAGGATCGGTTCGATCTATAGTAAGATCCAGGATGCTATCGCTGCAAGTGAACGGGTCTTTGATATTATAGACAGAGAGAACAGCATCATTGACGGCGACAATGTGATCGATGGAGCGATCAAACAGATCGATATAGAAGAGGTTGATCTCTTTTACGGCGACAAACAGGTCCTCGATAACATCAATCTCTCCATACATGAGGGACAAAACATTGCTTTAGTCGGTGACAGTGGCGGGGGAAAAAGTTCACTGGTAAACCTTTTGGTGCGTTTTTATGATGCGTCGCAGGGCATAGTCAGGGTAAACGGCCTCGACATAAAAGCATACAAACAGCAAGCCTTGCGTGACAAGATCGCTATTGTCTCGCAGCGTGTCTACATCATGCAGGATACTTTGGCACAAAACGTGGCCTACGGACATGAAGTGGATGAAGAGAAGGTTATAGAAGCTTTGAAACATGCAGATGCTTATGACTTTGTGCAGGCGTTGCCAAGTGGGATCCATACAATAATGGAAGAGTTCGGTTCCAACCTCTCTGGCGGCCAACGTCAGCGTATTGCCATTGCCCGTGCTATCTACAAAAATGCTTCACTGCTCATCTTGGACGAAGCGACGAGTGCTTTGGATAATGAGAGCGAAAAACGTATTCAAAAAGCTCTTGAAGCCTACACCAAAGACAAGATCACCATTACTATCGCCCACCGTCTCAGTACGATTGAAGATGCTGATCTAATCTTAGTCTTTCAGGCTGGGAAAATCGTTGATAGAGGTACCCATCAGGAGCTGCTAAAGAGTTCACCTGTTTACCAACGGCTCTCCGGTGAATTAACGCTCTAGTAGGCGCCTTCTCTGAAAAGAACGACTTTTACGGTCTTGAAGAGGATGACAATATCCATCCACAGTGACCAGTTGAGTACGTACCATTTATCCGTCGCGACCCTGAACTCATAGTCGGTGTCACTGCGTCCGCTTACCTGCCACAGACCGGTGATCCCCGGTTTGACCATAAAGTAATATTTAGCATCTTCTTTGTAGTACTGCTCGATCTCTTGTTGAATAACCGGTCTAGGACCGACAAAACTCATCTCGCCTTTAAGCACATTGAAGATCTGCGGCAGCTCATCCAGAGAGGTCTTGCGCAAAAGTGCACCGATCTTAGTGACTCGGGGGTCCTCTTTGAGTTTAAAGTTTATCTCCCACTCCTCCCTAATAACAGGATCCTCTTCCAGCAGTTTTTCCAGACGCTCTTTGGCATCCTGGAACATACTGCGAAACTTGAGTGTGGGGATCTCTTTGCCATCTTTTCCAATGCGCATATGTGCGAAAAAGATCGGTCCCGGTGACTCTTTTTTTATTAAGTAGGCTAAAAGGCCGATAATAGGCAGCAATATAGGCAGGAGAGCAATAGCAAGAAGATAATTGAAGAGATTGTGCAGGAACATTCGGTATCGGCTTTTCAGACGGTTACTCAGGACGATAAGGTTGGTACGGGTGTTGGAAAGTTCATAGATGTATGATTGGGTCAGATTATACTCGTTGATAAGGGGGATAAAAATGACCTCTTTTTTGGACTGTATCTCTTTGTCGATGATGTTTTTAAGCTGGTCGGTATCATAACTTGTTGAGTTGATAAAGACCGTTTTAGCTTTTTCCGTATCGGTCTCGACATAACCTAAGTAGGGGTTTTTGTAGATCTCATCACTGATAAAGGAGCTCTTGTCGTAAATTTTGGCCGCACGGCTCCACAGACCGTTTTTAAAGAGACGTTTCTTTATTATATTTTTAAAGAGCGGAATGAAAAATGCCATCAGTAAAAAGATAAAGACGATCGTGGCTCTTGAGTACTCTTCAATCGTACGCGTAAGGGCTAAAAAAGCGAGTACAAGAAGAAAAGCAAGTGAGAGTGCTTTAAGGATCTGACGTGACTCATGCCAAAAGTCATGCCGTTTTGTGTAGATGCCTTCGTAAGCAAGCATGGTAAGCGTTACAATGTACAAGGGAGCGAAATAGAGATAGGTGGAAAGGTTATGCGAAAAATTCGTCGAAAAAGAGTCGTCAAAAAATGTTCGCAGTCCGTAAGCCAATGAAACGGAGAGGGCGATTGCTAAGATATCAACCAGAAAAATGATGAGTTTTGCACTAAGTTCTTTCAAAAGAGAACCTTTTCTATGATTATATCAAAATTTACGAATTGATATTTACTGCCACCAACGATGGTGCATACTGAGTTTTTTGATCAGCCAGTGCGGTAGTCTAGAGTAGTTCTGGCCCAGTTTATAGCCCAGGTACTTCATGCCGTTTCGAACAAAAAATGCTGGGATAAGATGGTAGGCATGGTGGCGTAAAAGATAGGCGAACTCTGATTTGACATATCGTCCGCCTTCTCCTTCCGCCTTACCGTATTCGTCCAGTATCCATGACTCGCATTGGTGAAAAACACCGATGTCAAAATAGCGTTTGAACTCTTGCCAGACACTATAATTGTGAGAGTGATAGACTTTGGCATCAGCAACATACGCAAGACTGTACCCGGCATCCAAAATCTTGGCCCCGGTATAGACATCTTCACCCAAGATCAATCCGTCTTTAAAGTTACCGGTCTGCATCAATGTCTCTTTTCGATAGGCCGCGAATGAGTTGGAGAGTTGAACCGTTTTGATGCCGAAGTTCTTCTTGTCTTTTTTTTCTCTGATATATGATCTGTCCGGGTAGTTGAATTCGCGTAGGTGCTTACCGAAGAGGTTTGTCCCTTCGTAGCTCAGCTGTCTTCCGTATGCTGCACCTATACGGTTGTCGTCAAAGACTTTAAGTATGTTTTCGACCGTATGTTCATTATAGGGAAGAGCATCTTGCGTCATGTAGACCAGTATCTCACCTTCAGCAAGTGATGCCGCTTTAGCACGTGTCCCGCCGTGGTTGAACTCATTTTGGGGAATGATAATCACCTTGTCTGTGTACTTTTTAGCGATCGCTACAGTGTTATCGGCAGAGGATGAATCGATAATGATTAACTCAAATTCTGTAACAGATTGGTTTTTGAGCGCATCCAGTAGCTTGGGCAGATAGGGTTGGGCATTATAGGTGGGGATAATGATACTGGTCATTGCTCAACCTTTTGTTTATCTTTTAAAACAGTTTGATAGCACTTGAGTAAGCCCTTGACATGTGTGTTTATGTCATAAGGCGTGCGCCAATAGTTTTCATAGGCCCTCTCTCCCATCGTCTTAGCCAATGTCGGATCGTCCATGAGCATCTTTAGCTTCTGCATCAGGCTCTCTATATTGCCGGATTCAAACAGTAATCCGGTCTCACCGTCGACAATATAGTCGCTTGCGGCAGATGCATCCGAGACGATCGAAGGTACGCCCAATGCAGCGGCTTCAGCGACGACAAGCCCCTGTGTCTCATACCATTGAGAGGGGAAAACGACGGCACGTGAATCTTTGATATAGGCTGTGACGTTGTCACGATCTGCCCAGCCGGTAAATGTTGCCTTGGGATTTATCTCTTTTAAGAGGTGATCAAGGTCTCCGGAACCGACAAAACGTGCGGCGGTATCGGTCTTTTTGCTGGCCTCGGCGAAGAGGGTGACTCCTTTTTCAGCTGAGAGGCGGCCGATAAAGGAGAAGGTCTCTGAGGTATCAGGCCGGGCCGGTTGAGAGGCGCTTATGTCGATGGGGTTGGGGATATCCCAACAGTGTGCATCTTCCGGCAGGTAGGGACGCAGGATGTTCTCGCTAAATCTAGAGACAGTGATGAAATGTTTGATCTGTTTGGGGATACCGGCCTTGGCGTAGAATCTTTGTCTCAGAACGCGCCAAAGCTTTTGCGGGTAGCTTCTGGTGTCGCAGTTGGATGCCAGACAGGCCATGGACATCGGTCTCAAGGTACAGGGACTTTGTGTCTGGTAGTTGTAAAATCCGCCGTTTGGACAGACGCTAAAGTAGTCATGCAGAGTCATCACAACCGGAAAACCACGCTCTACAATAGCGGCGACGGCACTGGCAGAGAGAGCTTTGACCCATGTATGGAGATGGATAACCGTCTCCATTTTGTCAAAGTTGTCAAGCACGGCATGCATCTGCTTTTCGACAGAACTGTTCCATATGCCGATCTTGGCAGCATTGAGCTTGCTGGGGTTAGAGAGAAGATCATACTGACCAAAGTCAATGACGTTGATGTTGGGGTGATGCAAAGAAGTGTCAATGTTACCGGCACCGAAAACATAGGTGACCTGCTGGCCTGCTTCGGCCAGTCCTCTTGCACTTGAGACTGCGACCTGCGCTGCACCGCCCTGAACAGAAGCATAGTCATTTACTATAATAATGTTTTTCATCATGTTTCGATCGCATCTTTAATATATTTTTTGCACGCGATCCTCAGCGATTCCAACTTGGTATTGGCATACTCAAAATCGATATCAGTAGAAAGGATCTTCTTGACGTTGTCTGCATGAAGGGTGATCCTGTCAGATGCCCCGACAATAGAGAGCAAGTTCTCAATACGGTTGATACCGCTCAGCGGTGATGTCACGATGAACGGGATGTTGAAATTGACAGAAAAACAGGTACCGTGAAATGAGTTGGTCACGATGAAACCTGCATTGGCAAAGAGCTCTATAAATTCGACCGGTCCGGCATCTTTGATATGCTGATCGTTGCTAAAGTTGGTAAAGGGGTCCTGATCAATTGTGATGATAGGGTACCCGAGTTCAGAAGCAACCTGTTCAACAGTCTGTTTCAGTAATAGATCTTTTTTCAATGCATAGACTAAAATATAAGGTTGTTCAGGCTGCTTTTTCATAAGGTTGAAAAATGCCAACCACTCTCTCATGTCGAAGAGCAGTGTCGGGTCGAGCACATCGGTGACTTTTCGCTGCAGCAGGGCCGATAGGTATTGAGCCGAGTCTTTTTCGCGTACGGTAATGCCGGAATAATCTTGGAGCAGGTCGCGGACTTGGCCGCTTTCGATCTCGGTGTACTGATAAGTTCCGAGACTTGAAGCGTAGGAGAACTTCTTTTTCCCGGTAACAAAATCCAGAAAATAGTGTGCATCTAGATGACCATCTTCGTTGATGATCTTCGGATTCCAGATCTGGTCGCTTCCGTTGACAAAGATGTCAAACTCTTTTGCCAACCGTTCCAAATCAGCATCAGATACGACCATAGAGGTTAAATTCAAATGGGTGTGGCTGAAGCTTTCGAATTTCTTGATCACGCGGTAGCGCGGTAGCAGCCTGAAGAGATCTTTACCGAGCCGAAGGATATCTCTGAACCTGGTCCCAAAACGCAGCCAGGTCATCCCTTTCGCGGCATAAGCATTCCGGTAGTCGATGACAGAGACCTCGCCGTGTTCGCTGAGCGCTTTGACAGTGGCGAAAACCTGGAGAGATGCGCCGTAGTTATTGGCCCAGTGTATGGTAATTAGAGCTATTTTCATGATAAGAGTCCGCTAGCGTTTATTTTATCGATAATCTTTTTTGTTTCATCATCTTTTACTATGACGGGAGAGATGACAATCTCGTTTTCAATAGAGGTCTTACTATCCAGGTTCTCTTTGACTAAAGCGAGATAGTTTAAGATTTTGTCTATCTCTGATCTGCCATCGTTGACTAAAATATTCATGGATTTTGAAGAGTATGTATGAGTGATCTCTTGTGGTAACAGGTACTTTTGAAGCAGCTTGTTAAATACTATATTATTAGGATTTTTTCTCATTATAAACTTCATCACGGGATTTTTATAGAAGATTTTCAAAACATAACAAAGCATATAATACAAGGTGTCTTGTTTTACAAATTCACGGTAAAAATCACCTTGCACTGAAAATATGCTGCCCAGGTTTGGATATGCAAACTCTTGGTAGGAGTGTCGTGCTATATGATAGGTTTCGATTTTCTGAGCTATTTCAGATTGTTTGCCGGGCGTGAGTTTAAATAATGCTGACAGAACCACCCAATCTTTTTTCTCTTTGAAAATAGAATTCCTGTGATTAAAAGAGCATTGCTCTTTTTTAAGGGTGATAATTTTTTGATCTGATGTTAAACAAGAAATACTGATCAGATTATCTGAAATAGCCGAACCATAGGCACCGGCGTTCATAACAATTGCACCGCCGATACTGCCGGGGATCCCTTCCAGTCCTTCATAACCGGTACTACTTTCAAGCAAGGTCACTCTGACAAATTCTTGCAATGGGTACCCGCATTCGACTTCAATGCCTTCTGGTGTACGCTTCAGGGAAGTCAAGTACTTAGTCGTAATGATAATGGTGTATTCCAGTTCATCAAGTAGATAGACATTGGTCGTTAAACCAATGATCTTGTACTCATTACCGGTTTGAGTCAAATAATCTACGGCCTGTTCCAACTCGATAAGATTTTTTGGCATTACAAAGGTGTGAACTTTTCCACCCATTTTAAAATAGGTCTCATACTTTAGAAGATACTCTTTTTTATAAGAGATATTGTTTGTATCTAAGTGTGTTCTAAAATTTGATAATTGCATAGATCTCTCCTTCTGTCACATCATTCTTATCACTTTTCATCAAAGTAAAAGACATGTTTATTGGCCCCAAAATAATAAAGCATCAATAATATTAAATTACTTATTACGGTTGCTACAGCAGCTCCAATAGCACTGTAAAATGGAATAAGTATTAAGTTTAATCCCACGTTGATTATGGCTACAAGTCCCATATACTGGACTTTACGTTTCATATGTTCTTGCGTGACCAATGTTGCACCGGCACTAAATGCGACAAATATGATCGGTGCTGATATCGCCAGGATATTGAGCAGTGCAATGGCTTTTGTATATTCATTGCCAAACAGCAGAGGGACCGCCCAATCAGAGAGCAGCCATACTAACAGCATTGCAATTATACCTAAGACCAACATCGCCAGATTGCCTAGGCGATAGACCTTGTAGAACTTCTCTCTCTCATGATGTGCCCAGCGGTGTAATTTTGGTAATAAAAACTTTTGATAGAGCACACCCGGTATCAGGTATACAGCGACCATGACTGTAAAAGCGACATTATAGACACCTGCTGCCTCATCGCCTGTCATGTACTTGAGGAAGATGATATCACTTTGAAAATAGATCAAATGGAAAAATGCAGCAAGACCAAAAGGCCAGGCATTTTGAAAGACAAGCTTAGTGTCTGGTATCTGGAGTTTTGAAACTTTTTTCTCTCCATGGCCTATGAGTGCAAAACGGCCTTTAGACATCTGCCATAGTTGAAAAAAGGAGGCAACGGTAGCAACAACCGCTACAAAGGCATAGATCAATGCTATGTTTTGAGGTGTTGTCCAACTGCTAAAACCGAAGGCCAAAATCGTTACCAAGATAAACCGTGCAAAATGGGGTAGGAATTGCCATGCGGTATAGTTCATATAACGCTCTTCAAGCTGTAGTTTACTACTGACCAACTCGACGGAGACCTGGCCGAGAACATAAAAAGAGACAATGAAGATCAATATACGTGTCATGTGGTCATGAGCGCCAAGAAAGGCCCACAAAAAAAGTGAGAGCAGTACACTTGTGGTACTTATACTTACAAAAGCAAAGGAAGGTTTGAACCATCGCATCGCTTTCCACCCCTCTTCTCCAAAGATTTTTAACCATAGCTGAGGTACGCCAAAGCCGGCGAGTGGCGCTACCAAGGTGACCATCGCTAAGGTTGCTGAAAACAGGCCGAAACTTTCAGCACCTAATTGACGGGCAAGGATCACCTGCGTCAAAAATGCTAATCCGGCACCCATCAATGAGCCTAACCATAAAAGTGCTACCGCTTTAAAGATGTGCCGTTTTATCATTTTATTGATCTGTGGGTATGACATACATGTTCTTACGCATACTTATATTTTCTCAAATACCACTCAATGGTCTTAACAATACCCGTATTGAAATTCTCATCCGCTTTCCAGCCAAGTTCATTCTCTAGTTTGGTAGCATCAATAGCGTAGCGTCGGTCGTGTCCGGCTCTGTCCTCTACAAAAGTTATTAGACTTTTGTAACTGGGTCCTGAATCGAGTTCAGGATGACGAGTGGAGAGAGGGACTTTTTCATCCAGGATCGAACAGATAGCATCAACGATCTGCAGGTTAGTGCGTTCATTGCGGCCGCCGATGTTATAGACGTTTGCCTCTTTGCCGGTATGGTAGACGAGGTCGATCCCTTTACAGTGGTCGAGTACGTATAACCAGTCACGGATGTTCTTACCGTCACCGTAGATCGGGATAGGCTGTCCTGAAAGTGCTTTGCGGATGATCGTCGGGATGAGTTTCTCATCGTGTTGTTTTGGACCGTAGTTGTTGGAGCAGTTGGTGATGACCGTGTTGAGACCGTAAGTCTCCTGGTAGCTTCTGACGATCATATCGCTGCTTGCTTTTGAGGCTGAGTAGGGTGAGTTGGGTGCGTATGGGGTCTCTTCAGTGAAGAGGTCGGTCTCGTTCAGTGTTCCGTAGACCTCGTCAGTTGAGATGTGGTGAAAGCGTGGGTAAGTGGATCCTGAATCAAGTTCAGGATGACGGTATTTTTCTTTATAGACAAACGGTTTTTCCATCCACTGCTTATAGGCTACGTCTAGAAGTGTAAAAGTGCCGTTGACATTGGTCTCAATGAAGACGCCAGGATTTTTTATGGAGTTGTCGACATGGCTCTCAGCTGCAAAGTGGATGACCCCTCGGATGTCGTATTCGTTAAAGATGAACTCGACCAGTTCTCGGTTGCAGATGTCACCTTTGATGAACTTGTAGTTTTCGTTCTCTTCGATCTCTTTGAGGTTTGCAAGGTTCCCTGCATAGGTCAGAAGGTCAAGGTTGACGATGAAGTACTCCGGATATTTTTCCAAGAAGTAGGGGACAAAGTTTGAACCGATAAAACCGGCACAACCGGTAACCAGTATGGATATTGGATATTGGGTATTGGGTATTGTATTAGGCATTATTGATTCCATGTTTTTTTTGACTATATCCCATATCCTGCTCTCTATATCCTGGCAAAGTGGGTGTAGTTTTGTTCATAAACTTTTTCCTTTTAATGAATTTATAAGTCCGTTTAACATTTTTGCAATAGTATCACATTCGATTGACAGGCGTTCATAAACATCATGGGAGATGTAAGAGAGGTCTTTTGACAAAAGAAGGAAGTATTTTAGTTCATGTGTGCTTCCGCGAGAAATATACAAAAAGTTTAAATAGTCTTTGGTCGTATTTTTACTGTTACCTTCAACGATGTTAGATGGAATGGAATAAGAAGCTCTTACCATTTGGTCGACTAAACGATACTTTTCATGACTAGGATAGCTTTCGATGACTTTGTATATTGACAATACCAGCTGGTGTGACTTTTGGAATACAGTCAGTTTTTCATAATTGTTCATCACGATATCCTATCCCCTTCATCCGACATCCTCAGCAAACATGCATGGAGGCTGTCCCGCCAGTAAGGGATAGTGATCGAAAAGGTGTTTTTGATCTTTGCTTTGTTCAGCAGTGAGTAGTGGGGTCGGGCTGCCGGAGTGGGATATGCAATCGTCTCAATCGGTTTGATACTGCATTCGACATCACTAAGTTCAAAGATAGCTTTGGCAAAGTCATACCATGAACAGACACCTTCATTACTGTAGTTATAGATCTCAACCGTGTCGTTAACGATTTCAGGCATGATCTCCAAAATGGCAGCTGCAAGATCTTTCGCGTAGGTAGGGGTTCCGACCTGATCGAAGATGACACCAAGCTCATCTCGCTCTCTTCCCAGTCTGAGCATGGTTTTGACAAAGTTATTGCCAAAAGTTGAGTAGACCCATGACGTCCTGATGATGATACTGTTGGCTGGATTGATAGATAGCAGTGCCTCTTCGCCTGCGAGTTTGCTTTCACCATAGACACTTTGCGGATTGGTAAGGTCATCCTCAACATAAGGTTTGAAGTTACTGCCGTCAAAGACATAATCGGTTGAGATGTGGATGAGGGTGATGTTTTTGGCTTTAGCAATGTGGGCGAGTGTCTCAACCGCATGGTAATTAATTGCAAATGCCATCTCTTTGTCTGATTCGGCTTTGTCGACCGCAGTGTAGGCGCCACAGTTGATGATAACGTCAAATGTGTTCTCTTTAAAATAGGTTTCTATCGCATCTGTATTACTCAGGTCGAGCGTTTTTTTATCGCAAAAGGTAAAGATATGAGCGCTATAGCCAGATGCAAGCGCTGCTATTTCAGAACCGAGTTGTCCGTTAGCACCGGTGACGAGGATGGATTTACGCATAGAGATTCACTTTATAATCAAATAGTTTGGCATCTTTTAGCAAGGGTTGCTTCGTGTCTTTCTCTGAAAGCTTTAGCTCTTCTTTTGGAATATTCCAATCAATGTTGAGAGCGGCATCGTCAAAGGCAAGGCCGCTGTCATGTTCGGGAGAGTAGTAATTGTCGACCTTATAGGCGAAGGTTGTCTCATCTTCAAGGACGATAAATCCGTGTGCAAAACCTCTCGGCACGAACATCTGTTTTTTGTTCTGACTGCTGAGTTCCACGGCAACATGCTGACCGAAGGTTGGACTGCCTTTACGAATATCGACGGCCACGTCGAGTACCTTACCCTGGATGACACGGACGAGTTTAGACTGGGCTGCTGGATGGAGTTGGTAGTGAAGACCGCGCAGTACACCACGGCTTGACTTGGACTCATTGTCCTGACAGAAATTGACCGTAAACCCTAAAAACTCTTCCAGTTTGTCCTGACGGAAGGTCTCGACAAAGTAGCCACGTTCATCGCCATGGACGTCAGGCTCAATGATGATCACATCCTCAATTGCAGTTCGTATGAAAGTCATCGTGCGATGATCCCCTCTTGGGCACGTTTTAGTAAGTATTGGCCGTATTGGTTCTTTTTGAGCGGCTGTGCAAGCTCGATGAGCTGTTCTTTGGTGATGTAGCCCATTTCGTAAGCGATCTCTTCGATACAGGCGACTTTGAGCCCCTGCCGTTTTTCGATGGTCTGAATAAAGTTTGAGGCATCCAAAAAAGATTCATGGGTGCCGGTGTCAAGCCAGGCATATCCGCGCCCCATCAGCTCCATCTTCAACGCGTTGCTCTCAAGGTAGGTCTGGTTGACCGTTGTGATCTCAAGCTCGCCGCGTTCGGAGGGTTTTACGTTTTTGGCGATCTCAACGACGGAGTTCGGGTAGAAATAGAGACCTGTGACCGCGTAACTGCTTTTGGGAACTTTTGGCTTCTCTTCAATACTCGTGACACTGCCCTTGTCATCAAAAGCGGCAACGCCGTAGCGTTCAGGGTCTTTGACGTAGTAGCCGAAGACGGTGGCCTTTTTCTCTTCAGTCACATTTTTGACAGCAGAGTCGAGCATTTTGGTGAGCCCCTGACCGTAGAAAATATTGTCGCCTAGAACGAGACAGACGTCATCGCTTCCGATGAACTCCTCGCCGATGATGAAGGCTTGAGCCAGTCCATCGGGTGAGGGCTGAACTTTGTAACTGAACTGCATCCCGATGTCGGAGCCGTCACCCAACAGCTCTTCAAAACGAGGAAGGTCTTGTGGTGTAGAGATAATGAGCACTTCCGTAATGCCCGAGAGCATTAAGACAGAGAGCGGGTAGTAGATCATCGGCTTGTCGTAGATAGGAGCTAACTGTTTAGAGATCCCTTTGGTGATCGGGTAAAGTCTCGTACCGCTGCCGCCGGCTAAAATAATACCTTTCATCTAGTGCTCCTTTGATTTTTGATAGAAATAATTTGTTGCTGCAACGAAACCGTCCACAGAGCCGCAGTCAAACCGTCGGCCTGTAAACTTATAGGCCAATACTTTGCCCTCTCTGGCTTGTGTCAAAAGGGCATCGGTGATCTGAATCTCACCCCCTTTACCGGGCTTCGTCTCTCTTAGAATATCAAAGATATCAGGAGTAAGGATATAGCGGCCTATGATGGCAAGATTGGAAGGGGCATCTTTAGGGTCCGGCTTCTCAACCATATCGGTGATCTGGAAAAGACCCTCTTCAATCTCTTTTCCATCAATGACACCGTATTTAAATGTCTCCTCTTTAGGTACCTCTTCGATCGCCACAATAGAGCAGTTGTACTTTTTGTAGAGTTCTACCATCTGGGTCAGGATGCCATGCTCCCCGTTGTCACAAAGGTCATCTGCCAATATGACGGCAAATGGTTCATTTCCTATCAGTGTCTCACCGGTCAAAATAGCATGACCCAAACCTTTCATCTCGACTTGACGAGTGTAGGAGAAGGTGCATTGGGTGATCAGCGAACGGATTTCTGCTAAAAGAGGCTCTTTGGATGTCCCTTTGATCTGATGCTCCAATTCATAAGAGATGTCAAAATGATCTTCAATAGCACGTTTCCCGCGCCCCGTGACAATAGCCATTGTTGTAATACCGGCTTCAACTGCCTCTTCGACGCCATACTGGATGAGCGGTTTGGTAAGAACAGGCAGCATCTCTTTAGGTGTCGCTTTTGTAACAGGGAGGAAACGGGTACCGTAACCGGCAGCGGGAAAGAGGCATTTTTTAATGGGAGAGTTGCTCAAAAAGTATCCTAAAATGTTAGATTGTATTTAATAAGTGATTTTACAATAATATGGCTTTATGGTGAGTAAGGCAGTTTTTACTCAATTCGGCACCGCATAAATGACGCAAATTTCGGTTTGCTATTTTTAGTGAACCCATAGTATTTAAATGTGACCAGGGAACCAACTGTCGGGGGATTAAGCCGTTGGCCATCAGAAAAGCCATTGCCGAGTTTAAAACGTATTCCATTCGTTAACTCTAATGTCAGACTCTTCATACGACCGCTTCGCAAAGGGGCGTTGACAGCCACGACTCTCCCCTCCATATCATGCATTTTTTTGACTTTCAGTAGGGTCGAGGTACGCCCTGACGTGTAGTTCAGATGCGGCTCCTTTACCATAACACCCTCTCCCCCGTTTGCGGTCACTTGCTCTAAATAGTGATCAAGATGTTGCCGGTTTTGACAGAGATATTGGGAAATGATATGTACATTAGGATTGGGATGCTCATAAAACCATTGCGTGGCTTTTTTGATTCGACTGTAAAAGTCACCCTTAGCATGAGGGACTTCAAAAATATTGTAGCTGATACCTTCCCATCTGCCGTTATGCTGTAACACCTTAGACTGTATGGCCTCAAAATCCCGGTGTCTGCTCCAGAGCTCTCCATCGAGTGCAAAAGAGGGGAAGTTCTTTGTAAACCCTTCAGGTGTAAAAAGCTTCTTGCCGCTTTTAGTCTGCATCTCTTTACCATTCCAATAGCCGCGGATACCGTCAAGCTTTTCACTCATGACCCATCCGGAGACATTCTGCTCTTTATAGATTTTAGCATGCTCCAAGGAGGCAAGGGGTTTGGCTGAGAGTGTAAAAATCAACATCACTATAAGGAGTAAAACGTGTCTCATATGACGCCTTTTAGCAATAGTATAGTGTACTTTAACTAATATGTATTTATTTAAGTTGTATAAAGTTATATATTGGGTCAAGATCATCTGTTGCTCAATACGCCTGTTTTGTGCCATCTTTGTCAAGAAGTTTTCGCAACCTATAGGATTGGTTTTTCTGTATTAACAGTCGTTTACAGTCCTGTTTTGGCCACTACGCGCATGCCCGATTAAAACATTTTCCACTGTTTAAAGCAAGCTCCAAGTCTTCAAGAGATAGTATGTATTATAAAAAATCAGGAAAAGAGTCTTAGTATTACTTATACGTTTGAGCGTACTTCTTTCTGATGATCAAGAGAAAAATGGAGATAGATGAAGATCAGTTCAGCAACATTTGAAAAAGCAAAAATTCTTGCGACCGCATGGCAAAGCAAGATAGAACAGAGCCGAGAGCATACGGAGAAGAAGTTTCACGAGGTCATGAAACAGGTGCACTATTTTCGTGAACAACGTGTCTCGAACTTTTATCACCGCTACGGAAACTTAGGCTTAAACGGCCTCAAAAAAAAGGAAAGCTAAATATGGAATTACCGGTACTCATCTCATTTCTGATCTACATGTTGGTAATGATAGGCATAGGTGTCTATTTTTACCTTAAGACCGACAACCTTAGTGATTATGTCCTTGGCGGACGAGGACTTGGACCTGGCGTTACCGCACTGAGTGCCGGGGCATCTGACATGAGCGGCTGGCTCCTGCTTGGACTTCCCGGAATGATGTACAGTGATGGTATTGTGGGCAGCTGGATCGCTGTCGGATTGATAATAGGGGCATATTTGAATTGGCACTATGTTGCCAGACCTCTTCGTGTTTATACCCACACGCTTAATGACTCGATTACCATTCCTGACTATTTTGCCAATCGTTTTGAAGACAAAGGAAACATACTTCGTGTTGTTACTGCAGTTGTGATCTTGTTGTTTTATACGCTCTATACCTCTGCAGGTCTTGTCGGCGGGGCAAAACTGTTTCAAGCGACATTCGGTCTTGATTATTCTACGGCCCTGCTCATCGGAAGTTTCATTATTGTCTCCTATACCTTTTTAGGGGGTTACAATGCGGTGAGTTGGACAGACTTTATTCAGGGCATATTGATGATGCTGGCCTTGGTTGTTACTCCGATTGTCGTGATCTATGATATTGGAGGTGTGGATGAAGGGTTGCGTATTATCGAATCCGTTGACCCCTCCAAACTTGACATTTTGAGCGGAGTCTCCTTTATAGGTGTTGCCTCACTTATAGCATGGGGTCTTGGCTATTTCGGTCAACCGCACATCCTTGTGCGTTTTATGTCGATTCGTCATGAGGATGAGATGTACCGGGCAAAAGCAATAGGTATGACCTGGATGATCCTCTCCATCATCGGTTCTTTGGCAGTCGGCTTTTTCGGATTTGCCTATGTCGCGGCTGCCGGTATCGACCTTCAAGACCCTGAAAAGATCTTCATAACACTCACTCAGTTGCTGTTTAATCCATGGATCGCCGGCTTCTTGCTTGCCGCTATTCTTGCTGCGATAATGAGTACCGTAGACTCGCAGCTGCTTGTCTCATCCTCTGTGCTCACGCGTGATGTTTACCACGCTATCTTGCGTAAGAGTGCAAGTGACAATGAACTGGTCTGGGTCGGTCGAGCGACAGTGATCATCATTGCCGTGATCGCCTGGTACATCTCCCTCGATCAAAACTCCAGTGTCCTTAAATTGGTTGCCTATGCCTGGGCAGGGTTTGGTGCAGCCTTTGGCCCGCTTGTCATACTTTCTCTCTATAAGAGAGATGTGACTAAGTACGGTGCACTTGCCGGAATGTTTACGGGAGCAATTACGGTTATTGTATGGAAACAGCTTGAAGGAGGGATCTTTGATCTCTATGAATTACTCCCGGGCTTCGCTGTCGCGTGGATAGCTATTCTATTTTTTGGTATAATAGGACCTAGAAGCTCTCAAAAGAGTCAACAAATATTTGATGAAGTACACCGTAAACTCAGTAAAAAGATGAAGGAAAACAAATAAATGAAAAGAATTGTGATTAAAGTTGGCAGTGCCGTCTTGACCGAAAAGAATAATATTGCCAAAAAACGTATGCTCAATCTGGTGAAACTAATTGCCGAACTTCGAGAAAAATACCAAGTGATCCTCGTCACTTCTGGAGCCGTCGCCGCAGGTTATTCAGCATTGAGAATTGATAAAAGCAAGCAGATCAGTAAAAAGGCGATCGCGGCAGCAGGGCAGCCAATCTTAATGTCAAGCTACAAAAGAAAATTTGACATCTATGAAATAGATACCGCACAGATCTTGCTGACAGAGGATGATTTCGATTCACGAAAACGTACAAAAATGTTTCAGGAGATCATTAACACCCATTTAGCCAATGATATCCTGCCTATTGTAAACGAGAATGATATCACCTCGACACCGGAACAGCTTTTTGGAGACAATGATCAACTTTCTGCCAATGTCGCGTATGCAGTCAATGCGGATCTGTTGGTTATCTTAAGTGATATAGACGGTTATTATGACAAGAATCCACAAGAATCGGATGATGCCAAACGCTATAAGACTCTCAGTGTAATACCAAAAGAGGCATTAATTGATGATGCAACGCCAAATAATCCATTTGCAACAGGCGGTATCGTGACCAAGTTGAAAGCGGCACAATTCCTGATGGAACGGGGAAGAAAAATGTTCTTATGTAATGGGTTTGATCTCAGTGCCGCTGAGTCCTTCCTTATGGAAGGCAAGCACACACTGGGAACACTGTTTCAGCCACCTAAAGACTGAACTTTACAATTAGAGAGATACCATTTTTGGGTTTCAAAAAAGGTGACTTCGGATACCGGTGCCTCTCTAAAATCCGTAAAGGCCAAAAAAAAGAGTCCTAATGCACTGCTCCATCAATAAAATTCCTGCATCAGGCTTGATAACATAGGTATTAAACAGGACAAAGTCTTCATTGCCCTTATAAACAACGCGCTGCTTTACGCTTTGGTTCACTAAATGATGACTTCCTACCCTATCACCCCTTGGACGTCTTGGCATCCTCTCTTCCCTTTATATCATCTTATAGGTGTCAGCTGACCCTTTGCTCTTTTGTTTCTACAACAGCCTTCTGCTTTACAGCAGGCCGGATAATTATGCGATTTCGGATTAATCAAGTACAATTAGCAGAATTTATTTGTCTGCAAAAGGGATACGATGTATGACTTGGAGTCGCCGATCGAAATCGCAAAAGATATCTACTGGGTAGGACATGTCCTACCTGATGACCCGTTTCAGTGTCATGTCTATCTGATAAAAGACGGCAAGGAGTCTATCCTCATTGATCCGGGGTCCAAGCTCACCTGGCCGCACACCCGTAAAAAGATACTTCAGCTCATGCCGCTTGAAGATATCCGCTATATCGTCTGCCAGCATCAGGACCCGGACATCACCTCCTGTATCTCGGATATTTTCGAAGAGATAGGAACGGAGGGGCGCTCCGTTGTGACGCATTGGCGCAGTGTTGCACTTCTGAAGCATTATGACTGGAAGGTGGACTTTTATGAGATAGAAGAGCATCAGTGGATACTGGAGACCGGATCGCGCTCCCTGCAGTTCGTCTTTACGCCGTACATGCACTTTCCAGGTGCCTTCTGCAGCTATGATACGGCTACACAAGTGCTCTTCAGCAGTGATATTTTCGGCGCTTTCACCGAAACATTTCAGCTCTATGCAACGGATGCCGATGCCTACTTTGAACAGATGCGTCCTTTCCATTCGCACTATATGCCCTCAACAGAGATCGTCAACAGCGGTTTGGACAATATCTGTAAATACCCGCTCGAAATGATCGCCCCACAGCACGGTTCTATTCTCAAAAAGGAGCTCATCATACCTGTCGTAACGAGACTGAGAGAGTTGGACGTGGGTCTCTTTTTGGATGCCGGCAGAGGAAAAGATATCCGCCTTCTAACCAGGAGTAATGCCATACTTGCGGCTATATTCAATGACGTCGCCTACAGCATAAACGGTTTTCTGACGCTTGAACGTGTCTTGAGCGAGGTGCAAAAGCTCTTTAAAATAGAGCGTATCATCGCCATGGGTTTTATCGATCATCAGGTCATTCTCTTTGACTCCGCGCAGGACCATGCCATCAAGACCGAAGTGAGCGAAAAAATTGCCAAAAGCCGTTACCCGGACCTTTTCGAGCAGCAGGACGTGCGTGTAGAGAAAATCGAAAATCTATGCACGATCGATCTGGGCAAGAGCTATGTCAGTTACACCTTTGTCTCACACAACGGGGAAGGGGCTGCCGTCGGTATGATGCAGTTCTTGTTTGATGATGAGCAGACGTTTGAACCGTACGAGCTTGAGATCCTGAAAAACTTCCAATCGCCTTTCAACATCATGCTGAGCAAGACCCTGGAGTTCTATAAGCTAGAAGAGGAGAAGAACCGCTTCTTCTCAAACTCTATCACCGACTCTTTGACCGCTCTGTACAACAGGTACTACCTTAACGAAAGCGGCAAAAAAGAGTTTGTGAACGCTAAGCGTTACGACTATCCCTTGAGTGTGGTCATGCTTGACCTTGACCATTTCAAACTCGTCAACGACACCTACGGCCATGATGTCGGCGATATTGTCCTGAAGGATTTTGCACGCAAGATCAAGTCCGTTATCAGGGAAGGGGATATGGCATACCGCTACGGAGGGGAGGAGTTTGTCCTCGTACTGCCGCATTCAACGGCGGAAGAGGCACAACAGCTTCTTTTGAGAATACGGGAGAGGGTCATAGGCGACGGCGGCGTCAAAATAGGGGAGGAGGCTCTGCAGTACCGCTTCAGCGGCGGTGTGCAGCAGCTGGAAAATGAAAGCTCTTTGGAAGAGATGCTCAAACATGCCGACCAGAAACTATATATCTCAAAACATGCAGGAAGAGACCGAATCACGATCTAGCGAAAGGTGGTCATCTCACATATCGATTCTTGGTCGTCTTAGCATCCTTGCTCCTTCGGACTATTTTAGCGTTGACAATTTGTAGTTAATTATAGTTATCACCTCGACTCCGTACCTTCGGCAGC
>JAQIBF010000032.1 GCA_027859195.1 Helicobacteraceae bacterium | reverse complement strand
CTATCTACCTCTTTGTCACTAAGAAAGAGACTTGAGCGGTTCTCAAAGAGCTCTATCAACCCTTCTTGTGTAACACTGAGCGTGTGCGCACAGTGTGGGTGTGCAGGAAGGTAGGAACGAATGATCGAGACCTCTTTAGTTATGACTTCATCACAGAAAAAACAGTGTAGCTCTTTATGTAGACGGCCCTCATGCTCAAGCAGTTGAACGTATGCTTCAATTGCAATGCGTTTAGGGTTTTGCTTTGCCCAGGCTTCAGCCGCTCTATTTAAGAGTTTGAAATAAAAGTCACCGGTCTCTTCGGACTCTTTTAGATGAGGGTAGAAGAGGGAGGTGAATTGCTGCCAAGTACGCAGTTTATGATGATCTGTAAGCCAAGGATAGCCAAGATGCAATACATCTCGCAGTTGACCGATGGTTGACTTTACATTGGTGATGATCTCAAAATCGATTTTGAATCCGAGATTAATAACACCATGTCTTGCGCCATAGAAACGATAAAGTGTATCTAAGCCGCCATTTGATAAAATTGTTACAACAAGATCTTCGTCTCTTGCTCGGTTGAGACTGATAATAAAACCCTGCATTTTTGTTTCTTACCTACACAATCATTCAAATTTATTTTTACTAATTATAGCTCCTAAATGAAAGTTTAACCTGATGGTCAGTATAATATTAGCAATTTTAGAATTTCTAAATATATCTAAGTGGCTTAAAAAATGCTTAAAATTATGAAATTAGTAAAAATTTCTTATGAAGGAATCTTATATGATGGAACATCACGATCTATTACGATCATTTAAAGACAATTGTGGTTTTGGACTTGTCGCAAACATTAAAAATCGCGCTTCTCACAAAACACTCGAAGATGCTATTACGGCGCTTGAGCGCATGATGCACCGGGGGGCTATTGCTGCCGATGGTAAAACAGGCGACGGCTGCGGACTGCTGCTCTCTATGCCTACAGAGTTTATGCGCCATGTCGCTAAAGAGGCAGGTTCCGAGCTTCCTAAACAGTTCGCTATTGCGACTGTTTTTACAAAAGATACAAAACAGTTGGATATTTTAGAAGAGGTTTGTATTGCTAATGACCTTAAGGTCGTTTATCGTCGTGATGTTCCGATAGACACCAATGCCTTGGGTGAGGATGCATTGGCTTCTCTACCTATCATTGTACAGGTCTTTATTACGGCTAACTCTATCATGGCAAATCAGCGTTTTGACGCGCTGCTGTATCTCTCTCGTAAAGAGACTGAACATAAACTTGTTCATGATGAAGATTTTTATATTGCCTCTATGTCATCAAAAGTCCTCTCTTATAAAGGTCTTGTGATGCCAACGCACATTAAAGAGTTTTATAAAGATTTTCAAGACGAACGTTTTGTGATCTCTTTTTCACTTTTCCATCAACGTTTCTCGACAAATACACTTCCTGCGTGGCGTTTGGCACAGCCTTTCCGTGCTGTTGCGCATAATGGTGAGATAAACTCTGTTGAAGCAAACCGTTTCAATGTTCAAGTAAAATCAGAATCGATTAAAAGTGAGGTCTTTACAGATGAAGAGATCGCGCGTATTCTTCCAATTCTTCAACTTGGATCTTCAGACAGTGCTTCAGCCGATAACTTTTTTGAGTTCCTTATTGCCAACGGTATGGACTTCTTTAAAGCAGCTCGTGCAGTTATTCCTGCGCCATGGCAAAATGCACCGCACATGGACCCGGAACTCCGCGCATTTTATGAGTATCAATCAACCGTGTTCGAAGCATGGGACGGTCCGGCAGCATTCTCACTGACAGATGGCCGTTACATCGGCTGTGTACTCGATCGTAATGGTCTTCGTCCTTCTAAATATATCATCACGCATGACGACAATCTTCTTATTGCATCTGAATACGGTGTTGTTGATATTCCTGATGAGCAGATCAAAGAACGCGGTCGTCTTCAGTCTGGTCAGATGATAGGTCTTGACCTTAAGTTTGGAAAAGTGCTTAAAGATAATGAGATCAACAACTACCTAAAAGCAGCTAACCCTTATATGAAATGGTTAAATGAGCGTATGGTCTATCTTCAAGAACATGTTGATAATCAGTATACGACGGACTGTGGTCTGAAAGAAGATATTACCCATCGTCAACGCTTCTTTAATGTCACACATGAGGTTGTTGAGCAGGTCATCGAGCCAATGATCGCAGATGCTAAAGAAGCTGTTGCTTCTATGGGTGATGATACACCACTCGCAGCATTTAGCCAAAAACAGCGTACATTTTCGGACTACTTCAAACAGAAATTTGCACAAGTGACAAATCCGCCGATCGATCCTATCCGTGAAAAAGTGGTGATGAGTCTAAACACCGGTTTTGGTGAGATCCATAACATTTTGGATGAGATCCCTTCGCATGCACACCGTCTCAAAGCAATTTCACCGATCATCACATATGAGAAGCTGGAAGTCCTTAAGTCATACGGTGATGTAGATTCTCCTCGATATGAAGAATTTTATAAAAACAAGACCTTCTCTACAGCGTTTAAGGATGACTTGAAAGCGTCTCTAGATGCACTTGTGACGGAAGTGATCACCGCCGTTAAAGAAGAACGTGTCCGTATCATTGTCATTAGTGACAGTGCGTTCTCAAAAGAGATGCGTACTATTCCGATGTTGCTTGCAGTCGGACGTCTAAACCGCGCACTGCTTAATGCAAAACTGCGTCACCTTGTCTCTATTATTGCGGATACAAGTGAAGTAGTCGATTCGCACGCAGCAGCGACCATGATCGCTTACGGTGCAAGTGCGGTTTTCCCTAGTCTGCTTTTTGCGACCGCTGTAAACCGAGTCAATCAGTCAAAACAGTTTGACATCAGCTGTTCAGAAGCACTGAAAAATGTACACTCGTCACTTAACGCCGGTCTACTAAAGATCATGTCGAAAATGGGTATCGCGACAATCGCTTCGTATCGTAACTCGGGACTGTTTGATGTTATGGGTCTGAGTCGTGAGATCGTAGAAGACTGTTTTACAGATTCACACTGCATGATTCCGGGTCTTAGTTACAGCGACCTTGATGAGCGTCTTCAAAAAGCACATACTGATGCCTTTGATAATCGCGGATTCAGTACGATCTTTCCACTCAACATTGGTGGGTTTTACAAGTTTTATAACGGCCAGGAATATCATGACTTTGGTCCAGATACAATTCACGCTATTCATGCGATCAGCAAGTCGGGTGATAAAAAAGATTACGTCAAACTTCGTGATATTATTGAAAAACGCGGCCTCCGTTTTATTCGTGACTTTTTAGAGTTTAAATCGGACAGAAAACCGATCGATATCTCTGAAGTTGAGCCAAAAGAGGCAATATTCAAGCGTTTTGCATCTGCTGCGATGAGTCTTGGTTCGATCTCTCCGGAAGCACACGAAGCCGTTGCCGTTGCAATGAACACGATCGGCGCTAAGTCAAATTCTGGTGAGGGCGGCGAAGATGTTGCCCGTTTCAATACCAACAAGGTCTCCAAGATCAAGCAGGTCGCATCAGGTCGCTTTGGTGTGACACCGGCATACTTGCGGTCAGCAGAAGAGATCCAGATCAAAGTAGCACAAGGTGCAAAACCGGGTGAGGGTGGACAGCTTCCTGGTCATAAAGTAACGGGTCTTATCGCCAGGTTGCGTCATACGGTTCCCGGTGTGACACTGATCTCGCCTCCGCCGCACCACGATATCTACTCTATCGAAGATCTTGCACAGCTTATCTTTGATCTTAAACAGGTTAACCCTACGGCTACGATAGCTGTAAAACTGGTTTCGACTGCCGGTGTAGGCACGATTGCTGCCGGTGTTGCGAAAGCATATGCAGACAAGATCATTATCTCAGGCGGGGACGGTGGTACAGGTGCTGCACCACTGACATCGATCAAATTTGCAGGTAATCCATGGGAACTTGGTCTTACAGAAGCCCATAATGCACTTAAAGCAAACAACCTTCGCGGTCTTGTTGAAGTGCAGACAGACGGGGGTCTGAAAACGGGTCTGGATGTTGTCAAAGCAGCACTTCTGGGTGCGGAATCGTTTGCCTTCGGTACGGGTGTTCTTAGTATAATCGGGTGTAAGATGCTGCGTATCTGTCACTTGAACAAATGTTCGGTAGGTATTGCAACACAAGATGAGAGACTTCGCAAAGAGTACTTTACAGGTACTGTTGAGCAGATCATCAACTACTTTACATTTTTGGCAGAAGATGTACGTTCTATTATGGCTGAACTTGGATTTAAGACTATGGAAGAGATGGTCGGTCGGTCAGATGTGATGAAAGTGGTTGATGATGCATTCGCACAGAAATTTGATTTTTCTGCAGTGCTGCATCAAGAAGAGGGTGTGAATACTGTTCAAGTCCCCTTCAATGCACCATTTGATGATAATGCCTTTGAAAAGGATGTCTTGGCAGAGGCGAGTGAGGCGATAAAACATCCTGAACATTCTGTTCGAATAGAGAGAGAGATCAAAAATATTCACCGTAGTTTCGGTGCACTTATCTCTGGTGAGATCGCACAATATTACGGTGACAAGGGTCTAAAAGAAGATACTATCAAGATCAACTTGACGGGCGTTGCCGGTCAGGCACTTGGCGCCTTCTTGATCGAAGGTGTCTCTTTGCATCTTAACGGTGTGGCTAACGACTATATCGGTAAAGGTATGAGCGGTGGTAAGATCATTATCAATTCTAACCATCAAGGTGAAGAGTTCTCTGCAGGCGGCAACACTTGTCTCTACGGTGCTACCGGCGGCAAGCTTTTCATCTCAGGTTCTGTAGGTGAGCGTTTTGCTGTTCGTAACTCGGGGACTTTGGCGATTGTTGAAGGCACCGGCGATAATGCTTGTGAGTATATGACAGGCGGTATCGTTGCTATTCTTGGTAAGACAGGCGGCAACTTCGGTGCCGGTATGACAGGCGGTATAGCCTTTGTATATGATGCTGACCACGACTTTGTCGAAAATGTCAACCGTGAACTGGTCGAAGCGATCCGTATCGATACGGATGATGGCGATGAGGCAAGACACTACCTGAAACGTCTTCTTAAAGAGTATGTCAGTGCAACCCATAGTCCAAAAGCACAAGCGATCTTAGACGCGTTCCGGGTGGAGATCCGTAATTTCTGGCTGGTTCAGCCGAAAAACCTCAAAAAATTACCGTTAAATCAAGAGAAAGGGGACTAATATGAGAAATTTTTTAACAATAAATCGTCTCGATCCATCAAAACGTTTAGTAGTAGAACGAACAAAAGATTTTGGTGAGATCTATGAAGTATTTAACAAAGAAGATGCCTCTTCTCAAAGTGATCGCTGTATTCAGTGTGGTGATCCCTTTTGTCTGAACAAATGCCCGCTTCATAACTACATCCCACAGTGGTTGAAGTCTGTTGCCGAAAAAGATCTTGAGTTTGCTTTTAACCTCTCAAACGAGCCTTCACCGTTCCCTGAAGTTATGGGACGTGTCTGCCCTCATGATCGTCTTTGTGAAGGTGACTGTACCCTTAATGATGGACATGGTGCGATCACCATCGGTTCTATCGAGACATTTATTAATGAAGAGGGTTTCAAAGCGGGCCTAACGCCGAAATTCCCTGGTATCACAAGTGACAAAAGAGTAGCGATCATAGGCTCAGGTCCTGCCGGTCTCTCAGCGGCAACGTATCTGTTACGTGCGGGTATCGCGGTCACAGTGTATGAAAGATCAGACCGTGCCGGTGGACTTTTGACCTATGGTATTCCTAACTTCAAATTGGACAAAAAAGTGATTGAACGCCGTGTCAATCTCTTGAAAGATGCCGGTATGGAACTTGTTCTCAATACTGAAATCGGAACAGATATTGCGTTTGACGAGATAGCGGACAAACATGACGCTATCTTTATCGGTGTAGGTGCGACAAAAGCCAAGGGTGCCCGTCTTGCAGGTGAGCAAGCGGAGAATGTTTACATGTCAATGCAGTATCTTACGGCTATTCAACAAAAAAACTTCGGTCTGAAGTATGACAAACAGTTTGACTTTAAAGACCAAAATGTCGTTGTGATCGGTGGTGGTGATACGGCGATGGACTGTGTGCGTACGGCTAAACGTGAGGGTGCAAGGTCAGTAACCTGTCTTTACCGTCGCGATGCACATAACATGCCTGGTTCTAAAAAAGAGTACAAAAATGCGATGGAAGAGGGTGTCGACTTTACTTTCTACGCAGCACCAAAAGAGATTGTAATCGGTGAAAAAGGCAAAGCTGTCAGTATTGAGATGATCAAAACAGTTCTTGGTGCAAAAGACGAGGATGGTCGACAGCGTATGGAAGAGGTGAACGGCAGTGAGTTCAGAGTTAAAGCCGATGTCATCATCATGGCACTTGGTTTTGACCCAGAAGTGCCTTCATTCTTGGCCGAAAATGGTATTGAGACCAACACATGGGGCGGTATTGTGATCAATGATGATTATGAAACAACAACACCTGGTGTCTATGCCGGAGGCGACTGTTATCGTGGTGCAGACCTGGTTGTAACGGCAGTACTTGATGGTCGTGAAGCCGCCCGTAAAATGATCAATTCCCTCCTTAAATAGGGATGCAAGAATTTATAGAAGCCTGCTTTGATGCGGCTCTGGAGATTGAATCTCTTATCCGTTCGACAGAACACAGTCACGGCTGCGAAGCTCAGTTTGAAGGTGCAGGCGGTGATATCAGCATCGGTTACGATCTCCTTGCTGAAAACTGTTTTGTCAAATATCTTGGTCGTTTTGGTAAGATCCTCTCAGAAGAGAGCGGTTATATTGGCGAGGGCGACGATCTTATCATTATCGACCCTATCGATGGCAGTGATAATCTAAAATCAAATTTCCCCTATTATGGTGCATCTGTCGCACTGAAACGAGACAATAAGACGATTGCCGGAATGGTCTGTAACTTTGCCAATGGGGACTGTTTTATACGTGTAAACGGCGAACACTATCGCCGCTCTCTTTTTAGAGAAGATGAACGTGAAACAGTATGTGTCAACCACCATAGTAAAGTAGGCCTTTTTGAAAAAGCAGGCCTTCATCCAGGGGCAGCGCGTACTCTGATGGATGTCGGCTTGAAATTTCGTGCACCGGGAGCAGTTGCTCTTTCTCTCTCTTATGCGCACGCTTCCAAATATGTGGTTTTTTTAGGTCAGTTACGCCCATATGATGTGGAAGCCGGTCTCTATCTGTGTGAAGACCTTTATACCTATATCGGCGAAGATATTTTAATCGTATCGCATAATAAGGATGTCTTCGCTAAAATACTGACAATTTTTAATTTAACGGACAAGGCTACTTGATTGGTAGTATTTGTACTATTTTTAAGGCTGGCAAATGAACCTTTTTGACCTTTTTAGCAGTTCTAACGCATCGAAACAACAAGCAACCAAAAGTGAAGCTCCAGCACACTGGGTAAAATGTCCATCATGTCAAGCATTGATGTATTATAAAGAGGTTGAAAACCAAAATCATGTTTGTCCAAAGTGTGGCTACCACCTTCGCTTGGGTGTTGATGCACGTATCAAACTTTTAGCGGATGCAGGTACTTTTGAAGAGTTTGATGCGAACCTTAAACCGGTTGATCCACTGAACTTTGTTGATAAAAAGTCGTATGTCAAACGTATTGAAGAGAACGTTAAAAAGACAGGACGTCACTCTTCTGTTGTAAGCGGTGAGTGCGAGATCAGCGGTATCGGAACACAGTTAGTCGTTTTTGATTTCGGCTTTATGGGTGGTTCTCTCGGTTCGGTTGAAGGCGAGAAGATCGTCCGTGCGATCAATAGAGCAATAGAGAAACGTCAAGGCCTTATCATCGTCTCTGCTTCCGGCGGAGCGCGTATGCAAGAGTCGACGTTTGCTCTGTTGCAGATGTCAAAAACATCCGCTGCTCTAGGAAAACTTGCAGCGGCAAAACTGCCGTACATCTCACTATTGACGGATCCGACAATGGGTGGTGTTAGTGCATCATTTGCAACACTTGGTGACATCATCATCGCCGAACCGGGCGCATTGATCGGTTTTGCCGGTCAGCGCGTTATTAAACAGACTATCGGTTCCGACCTTCCTGATGGCTTCCAGAGAGCTGAGTTCTTGCTGGAAAAGGGCTCTATCGATATGGTCGTAAACCGTAACGAGATGAAAGAGACTCTAAGTAACCTGTTAAAGATCATGTTAGGCAAATAGCCTTTCATCTTTATAGCTACTATGAAACTTTACGCACTCTGTGATCAGACAACGCTCGACGCAAAAAAAATCTCTTTAGAAACATTTGTTGCGCTCTGCAACAGAGATAATGCAGCCATTATTCAGTACCGCAACAAAAGCCAAGACATAGACTTTATCACACAGCAACTTGTCAAACTACGTCAACTCTGGTCAAAGACATTGATCATCAATGATGCTTTTTTTCTGCACCCATTTTGCGATGGGGTGCACTTAGGTCAAGATGATCTTCTCAAGATTGACCGGGATGCCTGTGCCGCTGTCGACAAGATCCGAGCCATTATCGGCACTAAGAAGATGATCGGACTTTCGACACATAACAAAGAGGAGATAGAGAGAGCAAACCTGCTTGACCTTGATTACATTGGACTGGGTGCTTACCGAGCCACAAATACTAAAGAAGATGCTGCACCCCTCCAGGATCAGTTAGATGACCTTGCAGCACTCTCTAAGCATCCTGTAGCAGCTATCGGCGGTATCCGTTTTGACGACACCTTTGAAAATGTTGCTTTTCATGTCATAGGCAGTGCTCTGTATGAGACCCGGCAAGAAGGTCAATCGTGAAAGTAGATATCGTCTCTATTGCAAAAAAAGAGCGTTCTTTGTATGATCCTCTCAATAAAGAGTTAATGAAAATGTCATCACGCTTCGCAATAATTAACGATATAGAACTTTTCACTAAAGATGTTACTAAAGCACACACTATAGGTCCTGATGCCGCTCAGAGCGCATATACGAAGGTTTTAGAACCGCATTTAGACGGTGCCTTTACCATTGCATTGCACCCTGCAGGAAAAATAAT
>JAQIBF010000114.1 GCA_027859195.1 Helicobacteraceae bacterium | reverse complement strand
CTATCTAGAGTCATTTACTACTGGTAAATTAAAAGATTATAATAAATACTTTTTATGTAATTATAATAATTTATAGTAATTGGAGAGGAGTGAAGACAGGACGGTAGCCATAGTAACTATTCTGTACTTTATCGTTTAAAACTATGTACAACACTTACACTTTATGAGACGTACTACCTGTTTGTTAGAAAAGAGAGGAGATAGGAGAAGACATTATGAGTTTATATATTTCATAAGGTTCCAAAAAAGACAGAAGAAACACAAAAAGAAAAGAATGTCTTGACCCTCCCCTATTTCCTCGTCATTAGAATTTATTTTGACAAGGAGAGAGTATTGAACTCTCGCCCTAGAGACCAGTGCTCATCATCTAGGCAATATAACAGCCCTACAAAACTTCGCCGCTCTTCGGTTTTGGTTTCTACGTTTCTACCATTTTAAAGTTTTCATTGGTTGGCGCACCAAACGGACGTGATGCCAATAATATTTGTCTGTTCGTTTGTTGTGATTGATTCATAATAAACTCCCTATTTTAGTGACTTATAAGATACTTAAAGTGCCTGTTCTAAGATAGTTCGGCTTACTTCCAATGTAATGTCTTTGTTTTCACCAAGCTGAGTCATGCCATGTTGCTCGAGCTTTTCTACAATGCCATCAATATCATCTTTCGTTATATCAACTTCAGTGAGTCTCGTTGGTACATTCATATTTTGGAAAAACGCTTCTGTTAATTCAATGGCTTTATCAATTTTAAGCTCTTCGTTCCCTTCGTTTAAATGCCAAACACGTTCTGCAAATTGCAGTAGTTTTTCACGCTTTTCATTACGTTTAACCTTCATCACGGCAGGCAAAACAATGGATAAGGTTCTCGCATGATCAATACCAAAACGGCCTGTCAACTCATGTCCTATCATATGTGTCGACCAATCCTGTGGTACACCCGCACCAATAAGTCCATTTAACGCCAATGTGGCTGACCACATGATATTTGCGCGTATTGCCAAGTCTTCCTTGGTAGCAGGCTGTAAAGCTTTAGGGCCTTCTTCAATTAACGTTTGTAATAACCCTTCCGCAAAACGGTCTTGTACCTTTGCATTAACGCTGTAGGTCAGATATTGCTCGATGGTATGAACAAAGGCATCCACCACACCGTTACTGATCTGGCGATCAGATAATGACAAGGTCACCTTAGGATCCAACACTGCAAATTGAGGGCAGACTAAAGGGCTTGAAAACGGTAATTTATTGCCATCACGAGTGACGACCGAATTACCATTACTTTCAGAACCCGTGGCTGGCAAGGTTAATACCGCACCAATAGGAAGCGCCTGTTTTACAGGGTGTTGTTTCGCAAGAATGTCCCAAGGATCTTCACCTTCATACAGGGCAGCGGCGGCAATAAACTTAGCGCCATCAACGACTGATCCACCACCAACAGCAAGTAAATAATCGACACCTTGCTGTTGAATAATGTCTTGAGCTTTCATCAACGTATCATATTTAGGATTCGGCTCTATACCTGAAAACTCGAACCAGGTATGCCCGGCCAATGCATTAACGACTTGATCGTAAACACCATTGTGTTTAATTGAACCGCCGCCATAAATCATTAAAACGGTGGCATCAGTCGGGATTTCACTGGCAATCAACTGAATTTGATCTTCGCCAAAATGAATTTTTGTCGGGTTATAGAAACTAAAATTTAACATAGGTACTGCCTCACAATAAAATTAAGCGTTTAATTGGCTAAGTAGCTTTTGTGCAACTAATTCTGAACTTTGCGGATTTTGTCCTGAAATGATCAGTCCATCTTGAACAGCAAATGGATTCCAGTCATCGGCTTTTTGATAGTCACCACCACGTTTGATCAATTCATCTTGAAGTGAAAAAGGGACTATGTCGGTTAATTGCACTGCATCTTCTTCGCTGTTAGTGAAGCCCGTAACCGCTTTGCCTTTAATTGCATACTCGCCAGAACTATCCTTGACATTTAACAAGGCCGCGGGAGCGTGACATACCGCAGCAACAGGCTTATTAGCCGCAAGAAAACGTTCGATTAATTGAATAGAATCGCTGTTCTCTGTTAAGTCCCATAAAGGACCATGACCACCTGGATAGAATACTGCATCGAACTCTTCAACATTGGCTTCAGATAAAACAACCGTATTAGCGACAATGTTTTGCGTATCACTGTCAGCGTAATAGCGAGCCGTTGCTGGGGTTTGAAAATCCTCTAATTCACTACTAGGATCGATTGGCGCTTGACCACCGGATGGTGATGCCAATACTATCTCTATGCCAGCATCTTTAAACGCATAATATGGAGTAGCAAATTCTTCTATCCAAAAGCCAGTTTTTCTACCTGTGTCACCTAATTTATCATGCGACGTTAACACCATTAATATTTTTTTAGTACTCATTTTAGACCTCTTTGTTTTTAAATTTTATTTTGTCTTAGTGGTTATTCTAACGAACAATGGTTAGCCACACAAAACTGAAATGTTTTATCTGTAGCTATATTTTCTTCATCTAAAGAAAAGCATCACCAAAACCATTATTTTGTGATTGGAAAATGGTATCCCTTATAATCTTAATCTTCCCTTACGATACTTTAGGTAAGTAATGGAAGTAAAATTATTTTATGATATAATTCGGATAATAAATAAAGGTTATCCGTGCATTATATTAACGACAAAGAGTACAAATGTTCAGTAGATATAACTCTGGACATCTTTAATGACAGATGGAAGATGAAAATAATTTGGTATCTTCTTGAAGGTAATAAACGATTTAAAGAGCTACATTCTGCTATACCTGATGTCAGTCAAAAAACGCTTACTGTCAAACTCAAAGAGCTTGAAAAGAAAAATATAATCCACAGAGAAGTTTTTCCAGAGGTTCCACCAAAGGTTGTATATTCTCTTACTCCAATAGGAAAGCAGCTAGAGTCAGTTTTAAAAGAGATGTATGAATGGGGTATAAACTATGTACAAGAGCACGGAACAACTAGTGAAGATCATCCGCAATGCACAAGTGTTATCAGAGAAAAATAATCTCCACTTGCTTAACTCAGTATACTAAACTTATACAATCTAATTTACCACTGCATAATAATCTTATAATCCAGCATCTTTTCTAAGGTTTCATTATCTTAACTGCCTATACGCTTCCAAAACTAATAAAATAAAATTTTACACCCTACTTAATCATTATATACTAAGGCGTAGAAAGACAATAAGAAAAATACATCCAAAGCTGTGTGGCTTCCTGGCCAGGACACCTACCGCTAGATCTCTTCTATCTCCAACACCAGAGATTTGCAGGCACACCGGGCCAGGATCCGCTCCTGGATTGACAAAAAAGCACCCTGCCCCACACGCTCTGCGGTTCATCATTGGCCGTCGGCCGTACAATGGTTGCGATCATGGAGAACTGTCAAAATCAATATGGAAGTGTAGGAACTCCTGAAGTTTTTAACCTTACCTCAGTAGATTTCTTATCCGATAGTGCTGAAAAGTGCTAATTGATTGCCTATTGCTTGCCTGTAAACTCTCATCTATATCAAGACACTTTTGCTATACTTTTAATAGTGGAATAGAGGGATATTAGTTCCTTTAATAAATAGTTATGCAATGAAAAATTATCTCAAAATCAATTGTCCATGGTCTCCGGATATGACGATTTATACAACTTTATAGATAGGAATTTCAAGTCATATCATCCTCTTATATTTAGCGCAGACTTTAGAGGTGCCCTTTATATAAAAAGAATTAAATGATAAATCCTGGGACAATATCAATGGCATTAAATTAGACCAGAACAAAGCTGTATACATTAAACTGCAACATAAGATAAAGGGCAAATTAGATGAATAAAGATTTACAATCTATCCAACCAGATAGACCAAATATCATAACTACAGCGATTGACGCCATAAGCTTCAACCGCAAAATGGATACAGAGGCGACTGTTGCCGAAATGATTGCAGGAAAGTATGTTCTTGTTGAAGGAGTTTACAGCAATGGGTTACAACTTTTAACTGAACTAAAAAGAGACCTTTTACTTAAACATGATAACAAAAGTTTTCAGGGACAACGTGATTTTCGTTCTGCATTTAGAGAAGCCTCACACAGATTATTGCTGAAAGTAAAAGATAACAGACTAACGGTTAAAAAATGTCCTGATATTGGCTGGTTGGAGTTGCTATACCCGGATGCATCAGAATTTTATATATCTTTTCCTGAAGTTCAAGGAATGAATAGCGCATGGCAGTGGTATAAAAATGGAATTGAAATTGAAACGTTAAATTTAACGCTTCACCCCTTTTATGGAACATATTTTCCAACACGATTTGACCATTTAAAGTTATTTGATAAATGGTTAAAGACATACGAAGGAGCAAAGGATAACGCAATAGATATTGGAGTAGGAAGTGGTGTTTTAACATTTCAATTAATCCAAAACGGTTTTAAAAATATCTTCGCAACTGACACAAATAAAAATGCGATTATCGGTGTTTCTCAGGAGAGCAAACGATTAGGGTTTGAAGATAAGATAACACTAAATCATGGTGATCTATTTGAAAATTGTGATGTTAAAGCTGATCTTATTGTTTTTAATCCTCCTTGGTTACTTGCAAAACATAAATTGGAAGAGGGAATCGATAAAGCCATCTATTATGAAGAGGAACTGTTTCCAAGGTTTTTTGAGCAGGCACAAAAGCACCTTGCTCCTGATGGAAAAATAGTTCTAATATTTTCAAATCTAGCGCAAGTCGTTGAAGAAGAAAGCACGCATCCAATAATAGAAGAACTGCAAAAGAACAATCGTTTTAGAAAAGAGTTGCACCTAAGAAGAGGTGTAAGAGCTTCATCAAAAAGAACAAAACGTACTGATTCTAGAACTAATGAAAAAGTTGAATTATGGGTTTTGGCACCTAAAGAGAAGCAATAATTCTACTAAACAGTGTTGAAACACTCTTTTACTGCTTGCAGATTTATCTTACTAGGAGAGTCTATGAAAGTAAAAGTCTATCTGGACATTGCGGTGTTCTCCTTGCTCAAGCTTCAAATAATGGTCCGCAGATCATCCTGGCACGCTATGCAAAAGAATTTTTACAATTTTGTCTGAATAATTTTGAATGCAATTGGCTGACAACGCATTGTAAAGATAATAATCCAGAGAACGCAATTAACTATTTATCCAGATACACGGACGAAGCAACACTTCAATTACTGTCTGAGATTCAACCTACCCGTTGGAATACATTGAAGACAGAGACGATTGACTTTGAATCAGACTTTTTTGGATAGATGATTCCCCGCTGAGTTTTGAAAAAGAGCTATTACAGAAGAGTGACCTCCTAGAGAGATGGTTGTGTATTAATACCAAAAAAAATCCAGATGATCTAAAACGGGCAGTAACGTTCCTAGAAAAACATATTAGTTAATACAGTAGTCGGACGCTTCTTACAGTTACTCAAAGATTAAAACCTTTCAAAATAGTGTTTTTCGTATATTGAAGATATAAAGGGCATCTCTAAAACACCTAGTCGTACTCATAGCGAGTAACAGATACTCTACATTGCTCTTAAGCGTGTCTTATGCTGTGTTTATACGCATCACTCAGTTTTAAATTTTCACATGGTCTGATGAGACCGCCGATTTTAATACTGTTTCCGCCGATGTGACAGATTGTCTTTCCCGTTTCATCCAAAAAGACAAAATATTCTCTCGCATAGTCGCCCTCTTTCATATAGGGGGAATAGATAATATAGTGTGTATCGGTCAACACACATACCTGCTGACACTCTTTGACATAGTGTTCACACTCTTTATTGACCTGTTTAATATAGAGGACATCTGTCTGCAACGCCTCTTTTAAAACAGGGGTTAGATGGGGAAGCTCTTTTTCAATGTTCACATATTTTATTAAAGGTATCATCAAATCTCCTTTTGAGTATGATAATCTACTAACTCAATATTACATCAACGGTAAAAAAACATTTGTTTTGAGTGCTTAAAATATATACATTATTATGAAATCATCAGTAAAAAAGAACTGTATAGAGAGAAGAGGCGGATTCTCCGCCTAAAGAAGTTTTCTAGATACTGATCGCAATGTATGCGAACACTATTTCGGTATTGTACCGGAGCTGCTTACTATGCGTTCAAACACCCTCCCCTATTTCTTGAAACCTATCGATACGACTACATGAAAGAGTTATTGACAAAGTAGCAAGCAGTGACGTTATGATGATTTAGAGAGCTCTCGTTTACCATCATGTGTAACCATGACAAAAGATGGCGGCGTTAAAACGTTTTACTTCAATAATTTTGAGCGTTTGTAAAGCGCCCACAGTGAGCGTATCGGGCCATATAAGATATAGAGCGAAAAGAAGATAGCAAAGCCCTCGACCGGATAGATGAAGACAATCATCGCCAATGCAACGATAACGACAAAGATACGGCGTATATTTTTTTTGTCCATATCCACTTTTTTAAAACTTGGGTAGCGTATATTGCTCACCATCAACACCGCTACCACTAAAGCGCCGATCAAGATAACAAGTTTATACTCTGCCAAGAATGTGTACTTCTCGAAGAGAAGCACCAATATGGAGATAAAAACGGCAGCAGTCGGAATGGGGACACCGATGAATACCGATGGCTCGCTCTCACCCGTTACCACATTGAAACGGGCAAGACGAATACCGCCGAAGATGACAAACAGGGCACTTGTCATAATTCCAAAACGGCCAAAGTCAAGACCAGCATAAAGATAAAGCAATATCGCAGGCGCCACACCAAAGGCGACGATGTCAGCTAGAGAATCAAACTCAACACCGAATTGACTGCAGGTGTTTGTCAGACGTGCTACACGTCCGTCTAAGCCATCAAAGATAAGTGACAACAACACCATCCATGCCGAAAGTACAAAATTGCCCTCAACGGCAGATATGATGCTAAAGATGCCGGCAAAGATACTTGACGCGGTAAAAAAGTTAGGTAAAAGATAAGCGAGTTGGGTGGGCTGTTTTTTCATCATTATGAAAAGAATCCCAGAAGGGTTTCGCCTGCACGAACAGTATCCCCTACTTTCACCGCTATACGAGAATTTGCAGGTAGGACAACGGTGGTCTCACCTTTAACCATCAGACCATAACGCATCCCTTGTACAACAGGAGCTTTTGTCTTTAAACGGTTTTTTATACCGACAGATGCCAAGTGCATTGTGTGGGTCACGCTAATTTCTTTGTCATCTTGACCAAATACAATATGACTCTGTTCGTTCAGCTTATTTGCTAACGGTGTGTAGGAAGAGAGGCGTGCACCATGAACAAGCTCTGTCGATTGTACCTCACAGGCAAAAGGCACACGCAATATTGCAGTGTCCAAGAAGCCTGTTTTGATCACGATCTTATACCGATCAATACCTTTATCGACCTCTAGTGTCTCAATACTTTTGATCGTACCATCCGCAATACTGACAATGCTGTTTTTCTCCAGATAAGGAACAGTACGTTCCGGATTACGGTATATCCAGAGGGTCACTAGTACCAGTAAAAAACTTAAAAATGCTAAGAAGTCAGCATCTATGAGCATCAAAAAAAGAAATCAATAAACTGTCGCTGCAATACACTTGAATCCATCTTTTGTGATAATGAAGGTGTCTTTAGTGATCATCACTTTTTATCATCACTTTCGTCAATATCTTTTTGGTCTTGAGACATATCTTCAGAAATCTCGCGTTCATCTTCATGCGAAGCAGGTTCTTCAACCTTAGTCTCCATACCATTCTCTTTTTCAAAAGTCTTGATCACTTCACGGACAATATCGCCAGAGAGGTTTTCTGTTTTATACAGCTCTTCGACCATCTTTTCAATCGCACCGCGGTACTCTTCAAGACGAGAGACAACAGCATCGTAACGCTCAGCTAAAGTTGCTTTGATATGTTGATCCATATCTTCTGCCATTTTCTCTGAGTATTCACGGGCTTGACCTCCCATAGGTCCACCGAGGTAAGATTGACGCTGTTTTTCAAGTACCATAAGTCCTGCTATATCACTCATACCATAGACCTGAACCATAGACTTGATGATATCTGTCGCACGTTCCAGGTCATTGCTTGCACCAGTAGAGATCTCACCGATAAAGACCTGTTCTGCTGCACGACCGCCAAGCAAGACATCGACTTCTGCCATTAGCTCATGCTTCTGTGCCAGATACTTGTTTTCTTCCGGTGTATTCAGCGTATAGCCTAGTGCTGCAAGTCCCCGAGGAACGATAGAGACTTTAGAGACCTTCTTCGCACCTTTAGTCGTCTCAGCAAGCAGGGCATGTCCACATTCATGATAAGCCACAATACGCTGCTCTTTTTTGTTGATACGACGGTTTTTCTTGCTCAGACCGGCGATAGCCCGTTCAACAGCCTCAAGCAAGTCAGCCTGTGTCACTGTTTTTTGACTTTTACGGCCGGCAAGAAGCGCCGCTTCATTGATAATATTTGCAAGGTCAGCCCCTGCTAAACCTGCCGTTAGACGTGCTAGTTCTTCTATCTTAACGTCAGCATCCATCTTGACACCTTTGACATGCACTTTTAGAATTGCAATACGCCCTTCAAAGTCTGGTTTGTCAACAAGGACCTGTCTGTCAAAACGTCCCGGACGCAACAGTGCCGGATCAAGGACTTCAGGACGGTTTGTCGCTGCCAGAATAATGATCGGCGTGTCTGTACCAAAACCATCCATCTCGGCTAGGAGCTGGTTGAGTGTCTGCTCACGTTCATCATTACCGCCCATCATTCCACCGGCTGCACGGCTCTTACCGATAGCATCGATCTCATCGATAAAGATGATAGAAGGCGCATCTTTTTTAGCCTGTTCAAAGAGATCACGAACACGTGCAGCACCCACACCGACGAACATCTCAATAAAACTGGACCCGGAAACAGAGAAGAAAGGCACTTCAGCCTCGCCTGCAACTGCTTTTGCCAATAGTGTTTTACCGGTACCCGGACTACCTACAAGCAGGACCCCTTTAGGGATCTTCGCTCCAAGTTCAACATAACGGCCGGGATATTTAAGAAACTCAACGATCTCTTGAACTTCTTCTTTAGCTTCTTCAGCGCCGGCAACATCGTCAAACTTGGTATTTGGCTTCTCGGAATTGACCAGTTTTTTAGAACTGCCCATACCAAGAACACCGCCGCCCATCCCCTTTTGCATACGACCCGCGAAAAACATCCAGATCGCGATGATGATCAAGAAAGGAAACAACCAGCCGAACATGTCGGTAAACCAGTTGCTCTCAGAGAAACCGCTATAGTCAATCCCCTCTTTGTCCAGCAATGGGACAAGCGTCGTGTCGTTAGCGACCAGACGTGTTGTATATATGGTGCCATCACCTTTGGCGCGAATATAACTTTGACCGATATCGACTTTTGAAACTGATTTAGTTTTGATCAGTTCTTTAAGTTCAGAGTAGCTTACCTCTTTGTGCTTAGTCGTATTTTGTCCACCAAACTGTTCTCCTAGACTACCGTTTTCACCGATAAGTGTCTTAAAGATCAAGATAACGACTACAGAAAAAATGGCAAAGGTGATCAGAGGATTTTTGTTAAAAAAATTATCGTTTTTTGGCTCTTTGTTACTGTTTTGGCTCATATCTATTTGTTTCCTTTTTTTGTTACAACAAGTGTTACCCACTCATCTCGCTGAATACGTTTTACTATAGTGCAGTCAACATATGCTTTTAGAACTTTATCTTCATATTTGTCTAAAATCCCTGAAAGAACCAAGGTACCTTCATCTTTAAGAAGACGTTTCAGATCACTGGCAATAAAAACAAGCACATCTGCTACGATATTGGCAATGACCACATCATACTTTTTCTGTGAAGCTGGGGCTGACCCCTCCCAAATCTCTCTGAATTCAACACCATTGACATCAGCATTTTCTAGACTGTTTCCAACAGAGACAGGATCCGTGTCGCATGCGTCTACTATAGCGCCCATCTTCGCACAGGCAATCCCAAGAATACCGCTTCCGCAGCCAATATCAGCCACTTCCATTCCGGCTTTGACCTCAGAAGCGATCGCTTCAAGACACGCTGCCGTTGTCGGATGATGTCCTGTTCCAAATGCCAGTGCCGGGTCGAGTACGATGTTTAACATCCCCTCCTTTGCATCATTCCAAGTCGGATGGATATAAAAGGGGCCGATCTCTATCGGCGTGATGCTCTCTTGATAGCTTTTGACCCAGTCACTGTTTTTCTGTTTTGTAAGTTCCATTTCGACATCAATAGGCTGTTGAAGCGCTTGTTCGAGTGCCTCTTTAAACTGCTCAACACCCCAGGAGATAGTCTCAAGTTCTTCTTCACTGCGAATGATAAAACTGTTCTCGAACTCTTCAAAACCAATCGGCAAAGTGTCTGCCAAAAAGTCAGCAAACAGTTCCATATAAGCTGATGGTGTGATTTTTAATTCATAATAATATTCTTGCATCTACTGTACTTCCTTCAAGGCTTTTTCTAGGTCTAGTGTACCTTCATAATACGCTTTGCCAACGATAACACCTGCAATCTCTCCTGTTGCCAGAAGTGCATCGATATCACTTCTATCTTTTAAGCCGCCGCTGGCAATTGTCGGTACGCCTGATGCCCGTGCGATTTCAAGTGTAAAGTTAATATTTATACCGGTAAGCATACCGTCACGACCTACATCTGTACAGATAATAGCCTCTACACCCGCCTCAGCAAATGCTTTTGCCAAATCAGTCGCTTTCATCTCACTTACTTCACCCCAGCCTTCAACTGCCACGTAACCGTCAATGGCGTCTATCCCGACAACAACCGGGTATTTTGCAGCCATATCCCTGACAAATTGAGGGTCTTTCACTGCGATCGATCCTAAAATAACACGGTCAATACCCAACTCAAGGTAACGTTTGATCGTCTCTTCATCGCGGATACCGCCGCCGAGTTCAAGCTTGACATTGCAGTTTGCACGGATCTTTTTGATCTCGTCATGGTTAACAGGCTCACCGGCAAAGGCACCGTTTAGATCGACCAAGTGCACCCACTCAGCACCCATCTCTTCAAAGATCTTCACCTGTGCGACAGGGCTCTCATTGTATACCTTTGCACTCTCCATCAACCCTTTGGAAAGACGAACTGCCTTGCCGTCTTTGAGGTCGATTGCTGGAAATAGTGTCATATGCGTTCCTTATAAAGTAATAAAATTTTCTAAGATCTGAAGCCCGTTTGTATGGCTTTTTTCTGGGTGAGGCTGTATCCCCATCACATTGTCGTTCGCTACTGCACTGGTAAAACTGTACCCATATTCTGTCCGGCCGATCGTGTTGGAAGGATCTTCGCACACCGCATGAAATGAATGGACAAAATAGAGATAATGTTCGTCATCCAGCTTGTTAAAAAGCGGGTGATCTTTGGTGAACATGCGGTTCCAACCCATGTGCGGCACTTTGAGTGGGTGTGAAAATCGCGCCGTGTCAAAGGCCTGGACATGCCCTTTAATCAGCCCTAACCCTTCACTGTGTCCAAACTCCTGGCTCGACTCAAATAACAGCTGCATTCCAAGACAGATCCCTAATATCGGAGCACCGCCTTTGGCATATATCTTTATTGCCTCATCCATATGGCGCTCTTTCAGATGCTCCATTGCATCGCCAAAGGCACCGACACCCGGCAAGATCAACTTGTCGTAGGTATGGAACTTGTCCGGGTCGGACTCGACCACCGCATCATGTCCCAAGCGTTTAAACGCATTTTTAACAGAAGCCAGGTTTCCCATGTTGTAATCAACGATCCCTATCATTCTTCGATTCTCTTTCCTGTGAATTTGATATAGACTGCCAACGAGACCAACAAGAGGGATACTCCCCCGATAAGGTACATCGCCGTAATCAGCTTGTCGGGTTCCGTCATTGCAAATTTGAAGACCAGCATCAAGGCTTCAATAGAGAGTGCGATGATGATTGAACCCAAAAAACGCACCATCGTCTTATGGGGGTCAGCGGTACTGTGGTTCTCGCTATAACGTCCCAATACCTCCTCTTCAAAAAGGGTCTTGACCAGATCAAACATCGCTAAAGAGAGGGTCAAAAGAATGGTCGCATTAAAAACATCCTTCACATCAACAGTATGAAAGTTAATACCCTGGGTAAAAAAGTAACCCACCCCTTTTAAGAACAAGAGAAGTGAGACCATCGCCAAAACTAAGGTAAACATGGCGTAACCAATACGAAAAACCCGTCCCATCACTGACTTCATAGGCATTGGATGTGCTATTTTCAAAACAGCACTGAGTGGCATGTCAAGACAGGCTACATATTTTATCTCACCCGCAGTATTAAAAATGGGTTTAGAGGCTGTAATCGTAAGATCTTTTGTGATCAAAGAAGGGTACGGATCTGTGATCGTACAGCGCTTCTCTTTCATAGCGCGGTAGTAATAAGCACGATTGGCTCGTGACTGATTGATACACGTATCCGTCTTGCTCCCATCGGGAAGATAGGTCGACGTGACCTGATCACCCTTTTCGTTCAGCAGATAGACCCCTTCACAATCTTTCAGGTCGCCCATTATCTTGCGCAGACGGTCTATCACTGATTTTTCAGAGATAGAGGGCAGATTGTTCGGCAGGTTTTTTGAAAGCAGATAACAGAAGTAAGCACGGGCCTGAGTACGGCTCTCCGCATAATGTTGGATATCACGTGTTAACATTGTTATTCCTTGTACTTTATTCTATACCACACAGTGTCTATTAGACTACGCGATTATAGCCAAGAGTCCGTTAATGTTGGTTTATAGGTGCCTTTAATGGCCTATATACAAGAGCGTTCAGCCATCAGAACATGCTTGGTTTATTAATGAAAAAGGCCGCTTCTAATGATGCTTTTGTTATAGTGTCGATATGAATAAACAGCCCCTTCGTATCGCCCTTGTCAGACTAACAGCCCTTGGTGACATCATCAATGGAGCCGTCGTTTTGCAACTTATTAAAAAGCATTATCCGAATGCTCAGATAGAGTGGTTTTGTGAAGAGGTTTTTGCCCCAATATTACAGCAGCATCCTGACTTAGACAAAGTCCATGCCGTTCCTGTGAAACGCATCAAAAAAGAGAAAAGTCTTGCCCTCTTAAAAACGACGATCACTGAGCTCAAGAGCTCCGGTCCTTTTGACAAGATCATCGATATGCAGGGGCTTATCAAATCTGCTGTTGTCGCCAGGTTTATCGGTAAGAATATCCACGGCTTTGACAGCGCTTCTGCCAGAGAATCAGCCGCATCATGGTTTTACAAAACATCATCACATATCCCTTATGAAAACAACGTCATACGGCGTAATATTGATGTGGTCGCTGAAGCCCTTGATTTCAGTGTTACTGATGAAGAGATACTCAATAAAAAGCCCTGTTTTCAGCCACAAGAAAGACCAGCCTTTTTGGCTTCAAAAACAAAGCATATTGCTATGGTCATTGGTGCATCATGGCCCTCTAAAGAGTACCCGAAACAGAAGTTTTCAGAACTCTGTTTTGCCTTAGAGAGCTATCATTGTATTTTGATATGGGGAAATGAGAGAGAAAAAGAGTATGCCGAATTTATTGCGGAACGGGCACCTAACGCGACAGTTGCACCAAAGCTCTCTTTAGCTCAACTCAGGGCGACAATAGGACATTGTGACCTCATCATCGGAAACGACACGGGTCCAACACACCTCGCATGGGCTATGAACCGCCCTTCTATCACACTTTTTGGACCAACAAACACCCGCATGATCTATGAGACTCCTATCAACCTGGCCTGCGAATCAGACTCTAAAGTCGACATCAACAAGATCGACAAACAGGACTTTTCAATAGAGACCATCGATGTTGATGAGATTGCAGATAAAGCAAAGCGGCTGCTGGCACTAAACTAAGTCGCCTTTACAATTATTCCTCGTCTGCATCGTCCATCAGACTAAAGGCCAAACGCTCTTCTAGCGACTTGAGTGCTTTTGCTGCACAGGCCGCATCCAGGTCTCCGCCGGGTGCACCGCTGACGCCGACGGCTCCCAGCAGGACATCACCCGACTTTACCGCCAATCCGCCGCGCATCATGATCAGACCGTCGATATTGTTCAGTTCGTTTCGGATGTCGGCACGGTTAGAGACAAGGGTTGCGGAATCGGTTCCGCCCATGATCACTGCATTGGCTTTCTCTTCGGCTATCTGCATCGTAAAACGCGCAGCATAGGTATCGCGCATCACTACCTGAACATTGGCACTGCGGTCAACCACCACCGCACTGACCCAGTACCCTTGCGCCCGACACGCCTCCACAGAACGCTTAGCCACCTCTGTCGCCAATTCCAGACTCATACGCTCTATCTTCACCACATCTGCCGCAGTAAGGATAGAGACACTCAAGCATAACAGCCCCACGATCTTCATCATTTTCATACTGTTTCTCCCCATAGACAAAATTTCTATTACCTTCTTAGTAAGGTCGATGAGACCATTCTAGCACAAATAGGTATTGGTATTGAGGTAAAAATATGTAGAGAATTAAACATCAAGATGTTCATTGCAGTGGCATAGAAGATAGAGAAAAAGATAATGTTTGGATATTTAAAGAAGTGTTTGATTGGTGGAGACGTCGGGTGTCGAACCCGAGTCCAAAAATAGCTAGAAAATGGCGTCTACATGCTTAGAGACATTGTTTAGTTTAATTCGGCTTCATACAATGAGCAAGACTAGTCCGAACGAGCCCCAAAGTTCGTTTTGCGCTGAGACAGACGCAAAATATATCTATCATGAAGGTTATACTTCAAAATCTCTTCTCGGATAGAACCGAAGAGTGAAGCAGCCCGCCTCTTTCGAGGGGTTATACTTATGCTACTGCGTAAGCTGGGCGGTAATTTGTGTTGTTTGCATTTAAGCAAGGTGAGCCGCGTAACGGAATTGCTCAGTCCGACATGCAACCAGATCCCGAACTACTCCTGTCGAAGCCAAGTCGTCCCCAGTCTAGGGCATTTTCAAAACCCTTGTACAAATTACATGGTGGAATTATACCATAATGAGAGCACTATACAGTAAATGAATATTCCGGATCTATTGGAACGTAAGCATGAATCCGTAATCACGGTCTTGAAAACGGACCGGATCTGTGTACTGGTTTTCAAAACGGAACTGAGAAGCATCTGCAAAGTGGGGATAGTTCTCAAAACTCAAGGTGACAGAGATATCAAAGATATCACTTAATCCTCCTGCCATGTTTCCCATTGGGTCCAGCCAAAAATAGCTGAAACTGCCCAGCTCCTTAGAACCCCAGATCTTACCCCCGTTTGCATCCAGTTTTCCTTCCAATATGTGCATACCTTCGCCCAGAAAAGAACCGATCAACGGGGTGAAGATCTGGTCTTGAACAGAGGGCTTCTCTGCAAAAGACTCATAACCGTATTCCCAAAAGAATGTTGACAATATGGTCGAATATGCAGCTGATTCAAAAATAGACATCCCATCATTTCGGGCCATGGAATAATAGATTGCGCCTGAGATAGGGTGACCGATATAGTTGATCGCCCATGCGTCTTTATCCCATACAGGTTTAGTGGTGACATTTTCTTTCCAACGTTCGCCCAAAGACTGTTCATTCAATGTTTTCATATCCCATTTAGAGATACTCTCAGGCATAACAGCCAATGCCCCCACTGCCGTTATCATGGCAAATTGAATGTAGATCGTATCTTCGACAAGGCTTCGATAACGTCCCGGAAGCGCTTCATTGACATTGATCTCTTCCACAAGATAATCGTCATCTGCTCCGATGTCAAGTGCAATAAACTGTTTTTGTAACATCTCATTCATCCGAAAATGGTTAAGTTCTTGAGAGAGTGTGTCGTCAACAGGGTGTATGCTGCCATCCGGGAAAAGTTCAAAGAAAGGCTGGACATAGGTCTGAGGCAGGTTTTTCAGTTCATCATACAGCGTAAAACTGGCATACGAAGGTAAGGCAAATACAATCAGAAAAAAGAGAGACCTAAATTGCATGTATAAAAAAATTACTCGTTGATCTTCTGCTTGATCTCTCTAGCTATAGAACAACATTTTTCGATCTTTTGTTGGTAGTTCATATCCTCTTGTAACAAGACATTGACAAAAGCCGAACCAACAATAACACCATCAACACCGGCAACTTTCTCTTTGGCGGTCTTTTCATTAACACCGAAACCGACATAGACCGGTGTCTCTGTATGTGACTTTATTGAGGTAATGACAGGCTGAAGGTCTTCACTTTGTCCACTGCCGGTAATACCTGCATAAGCAACAAGATAGATAAATTTCTTCGAATCGCGGACCAGCTCTTTGATACGGGCATCATCATCGGTCGGTGCGACAAAACTGATGTTGCTGACGGCATTCGTGTCAAACTGTGTTTTATATACCCCAGCCTCTTCATGAGGAAGGTCGGGAATGATCATTCCACTGACACCGATCTCGTTAGCTTTTTTAAGCAGTGCATCCATACCGTATTGGTAGAACGGGTTGAAATAGCCCATCCAAAGCGTGTCGACTTTCGATGCGATCTGCTCTGAAAGTTCCAAAACATCCCGGAAACGGAGTCCTTTTTCAAGTGCTAAAAAGTTGGCTTGTTCAATCACTGGTCCATCGGCGACCGGATCAGAAAAAGGAACGCCAAGTTCAAGTGAGTCAACACCACTTTCACCTAAGGCCAAGGCAAGATCGACTGTAAATGCTTTTTCAGGAAAACCTGTTGTAATATAGGCTACTAGATGTTTCAAACTGTCTCCAAAGATGGGATGTAAAGTATAATTGTCATATTTAAACGAAATTGTACCACTTTTGGATAAAATCACGTTACTTACATACTAAGATGAGACCACAATGAATATAAAACTCTCTATCACGAAGATCAAAAAAGCCAAAGGTGATCGTCCATTAACCATGATCACTGCTTATGATGCTCTTTTTGCCAAACTTTTTGACCCAATAGCCGACATCATTTTGGTGGGCGACAGCCTCAATATGAGTTTTGGCGGTAAAAAAGATACACTTAGTGCCACATTAGATCAAATGATCTACCATACCCAGGCTGTTTGTAATGGCGCACACAACTCTTTCGTCATCGCAGACATGCCCTTTGGTACCTATCCCACAGCAGATCTGGCCTTGGCAAATGCCACAAGAGTCTTTCAGGAATCTCCGGCGGATGCCGTAAAGATCGAAGGCGGCGAGGAAAAAGCACCCACGATTAAGTATCTTGTCGACAACGGTATCGCCGTATGTGCCCACATCGGACTGTTGCCCCAGTCCGTTCGCGGCGAAGGCGGCTATAAGGTAAAGGGAAAAACAGACAGTGAAGCGACACAGCTTATCGCCGATGCTAAAGCTGTTGAAGCAGCCGGTGCATTTTGTATGGTGATCGAAGGGGTCAAAGCAGAGGTCGCAACTCTCGTGGCCCAATCCGTGAGTGTTCCTGTTATCGGGATTGGAGCAGGCAGTGGTGTTGATGGGCAAGTGCTTGTCTTCTCAGACATGCTGGGACTCTTTGAAGAGTTCACCCCTAAGTTTGTCAAAAAATATCTTAATGGTGCCGACCTTGTCAAAGAAGCCGTGCAAAACTATAAAGATGAAGTCGAGGCTCGCAGTTTTCCTGATGAGATCCACACCTATTAAAAAAGAGCTGTTTTGATGGACCGTATTGTCGAGATCGAGCAATTTGACGCTGAAGAGGTCAGTGAGACCACCCTGCGTCCTGATGCATGGAACGAGTACATAGGGCAGGAGCAGATCAAAAAAAACCTGGGCGTCTTTATTAAAGCCAGCAAGATGCGTGATGAAGCCCTTGACCACACGCTTTTTTATGGTCCTCCCGGCCTGGGAAAGACAACACTGGCACTTATTATTGCCAATGAGATGCAGGCTAGCATTAAAGTCACGGCTGCTCCGATGATCGAAAAGAGCGGTGACCTTGCCGCTATTATGACTAATCTTGATGAGGGAGACATTCTCTTTATTGACGAGATTCACCGTCTATCACCTGCGGTCGAAGAGATCCTCTACTCGGCCATGGAAGACTTTCGTCTGGACATCATCATCGGCAGCGGACCCGCTGCACAAACGGTCAAGATCGATCTGCCCCGGTTTACCCTCATCGGTGCAACGACCCGAGCAGGCATGGTTTCCAACCCTCTTCGAGACCGCTTTGGTATGAGTTTTCGTATGAATTTCTACTCCTCTGATGAACTCGCCAAGATCGTGACACAGGCCTCTTTGAAACTGGACAAAGAGATCATGAAAGAAGCTGCCTGGGAGATCGCGAAGCGTTCGAGAGGAACACCGCGTATCGCCCTTAGACTGCTTCGCCGTGTCCGTGATTTTGCCGATGTTGCCAATGAAAAAAAGATCCTGCACGAGCGAACAACCTTTGCATTAGAGCAGCTGGGCATCAACAATTACGGTTTTGACGAAATGGATATCCGTCTTTTGGAGTACCTCATGCAAGCCAAGGGTCGTCCAATGGGCCTTAGCACAATTGCCGCCGCACTGAGTGAAGATGAAGGAACCGTAGAAGATGTCGTAGAACCCTACCTGTTAGCAAACGGCTACCTTGAACGAACAGCGCGTGGACGTATTGCCACACAAAAGAGTTATGAGGTGTTAAAATTCAAAGCATCTCAAAAAGAAAACAATCTATTTGAGGATTAAAAGCATAATTCTATGAAGCCACAACACATCATACTTACCCTCTTAGCATTTGCTCTCTATTGGATGTACCTTCTTTACGAACCGTTTTTACTCACTATTATGATCGGTTCACTGTTAGCAGTCTCAACAGCTTCTCTGCAACGCCGGTTAGAGCAGCAGACAAACTCAATTTTAGTGGCATCAATACTTTCAACAGTTATACTTGCAATCTTGTTTTTTGCCCCATTAGGCTACTTTTTAACAACATTTACCCTTTATCTGACCAATATAGACATTACGATCATTGAAAAAGTCTATAGACAATTTAGCGGGTGGGCAACACACCTGCCCTCCTATTTGGCGTTTGCACAACCCTTTATTGATGATGCCCTAGATGAAATAGAGATCAATAAATTGGCGACACACACCTTAACTATGGCCGGGACTATCGGCAGTTACAGTGCAGGCTTTCTTAAAAATGCGATGTTGATCATCATCTTTTATTTCTTCTCCCATTTTTACGGTAAGACTGTTTTCGCCTATTTTAGACGGGTCATTCAACTCCCACAGCAAGATGCCACACTTCTTAGTTTTGAACTCTCTTCTGTTATGAGTGTTGTCTTTTACTCTATCTTGACAACCGCTGTTTTTGAGGGCGCGCTCTTTGGCATTGCGGTTGCCTTTATGGGGTACAACGGTCTGCTCTTTGGAATAATGTACGGATTCACTTCTCTCATCCCTGTTGTCGGCGGCGCGTTATTGTGGATACCTTTTATGATCTATGAACTCAGCTATGGCCATACCGGCAGTGCAATCTTTATTACCCTTTATTCGATTATTGTTATCTCCATTATCGCTGATACTATTATCAAGCCGATTATCATCAAGGAGATCAATTTCCGTATTGTCAAGACAAATGCACAGATGAATGAACTATTGATATTCTTTGCTATTATTGCCGGGCTTGGTGCCTTTGGTTTTTGGGGAATGATCTTGGGGCCGGCTATTACCGCCTTCTTTTTATCACTCTTAAAACTGATCGAACAGCGTCAGAAAATAGTCGAGACAACGTAGTTTATAGTTACTGGCATCACTGCCTCAAGAGCACTCACATAGCATTAGCCATCATCTGTTACATAGACTACTTGAGCTTCAGCTCAAGTATCTTGACACACCACTATCGATTTTCTGATACTGTGGAAATTTGAACACACTTCAATAAGAAGAGTTGCGTTCTGACCTCTAGATTGTCTCAAAAAATGCCGACTTGTATAATTGACGGCTAAAGGGTTCTCAACAAAATGTCTATGTTATATTTCGGGTGACTTCTTTTTAGGAAAATGCGTTTACATCATCCTTCGCGCAGGGATAGTTGATGATTACTGTTTGCGCAGCTTCTTATTAAAATAGAACCAGAGCACGACCGCTGTCAACATCATCATCGCACTGAGTGTTTGTCCCATCGTCAACCATCCGCCAAAGAGAAAACCAAGCTGCACATCCGGCTGTCGCCAGAACTCGGCCGCAAAACGCATCAAACTATACAGCAACCCGTAAAGCAAAATAAGCTCACCGTTAAAACGTTTATGGCTTCGGTAGAGATAGATAACTAAGAAGACAACCAGACCTTCAAGGAGTGCTTCATAAAGCTGTGACGGATGACGCAGTACCCCATCGATGTAGATTCCCCAAGGCATATCGGTTGCACGCCCGACAAGCTCTTGGTTTAAGAAGTTCCCTATACGCCCAAACGTATAACCGATCGGAACAGCAAGTGCCACGACATCCATAATAACGCCGAAAGAGACCTCCGGATGTCGTTTGTGATAGTAAAGTGAGCCTAAAAACCATCCTATGACCGCCCCGTGGTAACTCATGCCACGAATACCGACAAAGTCTCCATTGGCATCAAAAGGGTTGAATATCTGCCAGGGATGAGAAAGATAGTAGCCGGTATTGGGATCGTAAAAGAGTATATATCCTAAACGTGCCCCTAAAATAATGCCCACTTCAATATAGATAAAGTAGTCATCCAGCTGCTTCTGTTCAATAGGTAGATTGTCTTTAGTGACGATCCGTTTTGCAACGTATAAAGCACTGACTAGCGCTAAAACGTACATCATCCCATACCAATGCACAGGAAACGAAAACACGGTAAACGCTATGGGGTTAAAATGTTCGTAAATATGATTCCAAAATTCCATCACTATCCTTAAACCCGTTAACGGGATATAAATTCATCATTTGCACAAGGGCATAACTATAAACCCTAGATACTATGGTGATAATCTTTACCCTATACTCCGGGTTAAAAGGTAACCACTTTCCAGTCGTTTTGAAGAGCTTCAGTCAAAAACTCACCGGTATGGATACTCTTGACGCCCAGTGCTCCCAACTTCTCACTTACGCCATAGTCATCACTGCAGACAACACAAGCCGAGGTCTCTACCCCGCTCTCCTGCACTGTTTTTAGCATATCCTGAAGCTCGCTGTTCTGGGCTAACGCTCTCGCAGAAGGGCCCCAGATCATCAGGTGCGCTTCATCCCAATAACCGCGGGGCAAGATGACGCTGCCGTAAAGCAGTACCATCTTTTTAGCCACCTCAACCTCTTCGGTCGACCAGACTATAAGCAGTTTATTCATTATCTTTTGAGCGCTTCAGCAATGAGCTCAATAGGGTTTTTGAAGATTGTCTCTTCATTCTCGGCTTGGTAGAGAGAGTCATTGATCTGCATGCGGCATGCTGAACACTCTGCCGAGACCACTTTAGCCCCGGTCGCTTTGATCATTGCCGCTTTTGGTACGCCTGCTGCTTTTGCAAAGTGATACTTCTCAGTCTGCATCGTCACCCCGCCGAAACCACAACAGGCATTAGGATCACTCATCTCTGTCAGAACATAATTCTGCTTGATAAGGGTACGCGGTTCATTATGGATACCCTGCATCTTTCTGGCATGGCAAGGGTCATGATAGGTCACCGTCAGATCACTGCGTCCTTTAGAGGCTAAGAGGTGCTCTAAATGCGTCTGTTTTTCCAACCACTCTGTTGCCATAAAGATCTTGCCTTTAAGCTTTTTAGCACGTTCCAACCACTCTGGCTGATCATGGAAGAAGTGTTCATAATCGATCTTGATCATTGCCGAACAGGTCGCTTCCGGAATAATGATCGCTTCAACGTCATCAATAAAGGTCTCGAAGTACGCAATGTTCTTTTTAGCCGTATAGTCTACGGTACTGAAGTCACCCGTAAAGTAAGCCGGAGCCCCGCAGCAGAGCTGTTTCTTAGGAATGAACGCATCGATCCCCAGCGCTTCCAAGATACTTAAAAGTCCTGTCCCGATCTCTGTATAGTTGTAGTTGGCCAGACAACCGATAAAGATTGCGACTTTGCGTTTACCGCCATTATCAATATTTTCAGGATTGGCATTTAAAAAAGAGGTCTTCCCCATACTTGGCAGCATACGGTCTTTTTTGATAATAGGCATTTTGAAACGCGGTTCCATAGAGTTCTGTTCCGCTTTTATCTTAAACCCGCACGTCTGGAATACATAGCCGAGTTTAAAAAGGACGTCCATCATAAAACGATGACGAAGCAGATAGAAAAACCCTTTTTTAAACCAGGCAATACCGAACTTGTCGGCGATGTCAGCACGGACCTGCTCGATGATCATGTCTACCGGCAGTGACTTTGGACAGATGTCGACACAGTTGGTGCATAGAAAACAGCTCTCAAAGATATCTTTAGCATTTTTGTCGAGCTCCAGGTTGCCTTGTTGATACGCGCCCAAAAGATCTATAAAGCCACGCGGTGATGTCACCTCATCGGCATTGACATTGTGTATGGTACAGACAGGGATACACATCCCGCACTTTATACACTCGTCACTGGTCTCCGCATAGTTAAAAATATCGTCCGGCCGTTTTTGAAGAGTACTCATCATACTGTCTTTGAAAAGGTCTTTTTTGAACCGGTATGTTTGTTCATGTAGGCATCAAAAACCATAGCGATGTTTCTGATCAATAGGGTTCCTGTTTCCGAACAGGCAATATGCTGAGAATCAACGGTTACCAGCTCTTCATCAATAAACGGCTGCAGCGCAGGAAGATCGTCGGCAAAGTAGGTGTTAAAGTCAACATCGAAATCCGCATTGAAACGTTGGATGTCCATTTTAAAGTTACTCATCAGCTCCATGATGACATGCTGGCGGATCATATCGTCTTCATTCAGCATCACACCACGCTCGAACGGCAGCTTGCCAGCATCGATCGCTGCTTCATACGCATTCATATCTTTGAAGTTCTGTGCATAATAGTCTAAGCCTTCTCCGATCGAGGTCAGACCTACACCGACAAGATCTGCGCCGCCTTTAGTCGTATATCCCTGGAAATTACGGTGAAGCTCACCCTTCTCAATTGCTTTAAAAAGATCATCTTCCGGCTTCGCGAAGTGATCCATACCGATCATCCTGTAGCCATTTTCGGTTAAGAAGTCGATAGTGTACTGCATGATCTGGAGTTTTTCATCCGGCAGCGGCAGTGTTGTCTCATCGATCTTGCGCATCGTCTTTTTAAGCCAAGGAACATGCGCATAGTTAAAGACGGCAAAACGGTCAGGGTTGAGTGTCAATGAGAGTTTCAGGGTCTCTTTAAATGTCTCCAGGCTCTGGTAAGGAAGACCGTAAATAAGGTCGACATTTACCGAGACCATGTTGTATTTGCGTGCAAGGTCCATCGAATATTTGGTTACGGCATAAGGCTGAACACGGTGAATTGCTACCTGCACTTTTTCATTAAAGTCCTGTATACCGAAGCTCACACGGTTAAAGCCCTGTTCACTCATCATCTTCATCTGTGCTTCATCGATGTGACGCGGGTCGATCTCACAAGAGACCTCAGCGTCAGCTCTGAAGTTCTTGAAATGGCTTTTGATCGTTACGATGATCTCTTCAAGCTGCTCTGCACTGAAAAAAGTCGGTGTTCCGCCGCCAAAGTGCATTTGGATCACTTCGCGTGATGTATCGATATGCTTCGTCAAGATCTCAAGTTCACGCTTGAGATACTCAATGTAACGCAGCATTTTGTCCTCTTTAGAAGTAAAGACAACATTACAGCCGCAGAAGTAACAGGCATTACGACAAAACGGCAGATGAAAATAGAGTGAAAGCGGACGCGTGCTGTCTTGTGCATCCAGCTTATTAATATAAGCATCATACGTGAAAGCAGCCTTAAACTCTAAGGCTGTCGGATAAGAGGTGTAACGAGGCCCCGGTTTTGAATATTTGATAAATTTTGCAAAATCTAGCATATGCGTCCTACCTTTGGGAAAGTCCCTAATATTGATACGCGATTATGCCTTTGAAGTGTTAAAAAGGGGGTTAAATAGCAATATTACTTCTCATAAAACAGTTCGATACACTTTTTGAAATCACTGCATCGCACACAGCGGACAAAGCGGCGTTCCTCTTTTGGCAAGGTGTAGCTGGTACCGTTTCCAAAGTCGATGACCCAGGCATGCGGAGCATTCCAGGCATAGGTACTGGCAGTCCAATAGGTGGCATTTTTCTTGTAGTAGACAAAGCCTTTTTTGATCTTTCGGCCTGTAGGACGGGAAGTGTCGACAATCGTCGCCATCTCGCTTTCACTGGGTAACCACCAATCAGAAAAGCCTTCAAGGTCAAGTTCTGCACAGTTCTCTTTTGCCTCATTCCATGTCAATATCACCCCTCTGTTCTCAGCAACATCCTGCCACATAAAGGCAGTTTTAGGATCGATCAGGATATTTGCATTCGCAATCAGGACAAAAAGTAAAAGTATGAAGAACGACTTCATTAATATGCGATTTTAATCGCCAGACTGAAATATCGTCCCGGTTTCGTTACTGCCGTTGTCAAGTCGCCTTGTGTAAACTCCACTTTGCTGTCCAGCAGGTTTTCTGCTTTAAACTTCAGGGAGTAGGTAAGATCACTGTCTTGCAAATAATAGTTGTTCAGCTTCCACTGCGTGACAAAGTCAAGCTTGGAAAAAGGCTGTTCATAAATATCTTCATTCTTATCCGTTCCCAAAGAGACAATACGCGGACCGATCTGATTGAACAAAAAGAGTGCACTGTCACCGCTGTCTGCGTTATCATAGCCCAATGTAAAGTTCACCACATAGGGTGACTGACCCTGCATTGCTCTCTTTTTTGATGTTAAACGACTTGTAAACGCATTGTCCGGGTCGCTGTTAAGTGTAATATTTGACTGTATCAGTGCAACATTGGTCGCAAAAAGCAGGTTATCCAGACTGCTGCTGATAAAACCGAAACGCTTTCTGTAATCGACCTCGATTCCGTAACTGGTAGCTGAGTCTGCATTCTGATAGGTCTCTTGGAATATATTGTCCTGAGAATCATCCAGCTTGATCACTTTTTCGATCGGGTTCGTAAACTCTTTCGCAAACAGCGCTAAAGAGAAAAGCTCATCAGCCTGCATATACCACTCATACTTAAGATCGTAATGGTTGATATAGGTCGCTTTTAGATCCGGGTTACCAAAAACAATATTCTCGGTAATAGGATCTTTATATCGACTGTTACTGAACTCACGGAAGTCGGGCCGACTGATCGTCGATGCGTAAGAGGCTCTTATCTGCATGTCATCATTGTCAAATCTGTATGTCAGACCCAAGCTCGGAAAGAGGTCTGATGTCTCCAACGGGGCATAAACTGCTGCCGCATCTGTCAGTTGCTGTGTCGAGCTCTCCTGTCTTACCGAGGCAACGACATCAAGGTCATGTGTGACAGAGATCAGCTGTTTCAGATAAAACGCCGTAACATCCTGCGTCGCCTGATAGGAGTCGGTATCTCTATATGAGGCAGAAAATTCCAGATCGTTGGCATAGGTATCGTAAATAGTATCCATATCGTCTTGCGTAAGATCAAAGTTATTGCTTAACATTTTAAAGCGTCTACTGTCAAAATTTCTGCTTTTATTGTAAATAAACACACCCGCTTGCGTATAGTTCTCGTTGTCGTTGAACTCAAACGGAAGCGTAAGGTCTGCTCGGTAGTTGTTAACTGTATCTTCGAGTATAAAGTAATAGTACCAGTTTTTTCTATCCCAGTTCAGCCCTGATGTTTGGTGCAAATAGTTATATTCGACCGTTCCAGGCTCGTCTCTGTTGGCCACAGAGTTTTCCAATGCCCAGTCGATCTTCAAATTGTCGAAATACCCATCTGTTGAGTTAGAGAATCGTAGTTCGTTTTCACCGCTGAGCTGATTTGACATCAGACTTTTTTCGACATATTCATAATATGTTTTTTCACGATCTTCTGTCGCACCGGTATAATCGATCGACGATAATGTTGTCTTATCGCTTGTATGCTGTGATGTAAAAAATGTATATTTGATCTTGTTATGCTCAAAATAATTCATACCGACATTGACCATTCCGGCCAACTCTGTGTTAAACGATGTAATGTCTGCCTCAGTCTGACTCTCATGGTTGACTGAGTTACTGTTGATGTCGTAAAAATACTTATCATACTGCGTTTTATCATTTTCAGAACTGTTTTTATAATAGACCGTACCAGACGCCCCAATGCTCACGTCGTCTGTTATGGAGAAACTCTTGCCGGCAGAGACTTCTACCTTCATGCCCGGACTCAAGTTCGTGGTTTCATAGTTGAGCGTTCTGCTGTTGAGGACATCGCTAGTTACGCTGCGTCCACCAACATTGTTGCCGCCGATTAATGCACTGCCAGGCAGAGGAACTGCATTATCGCTATTGGTCGTCCCCTCTTTTCCTGTGGCACTGTTTACAAGGAGTTCAAGCCCCAACGCTGCATACCCCTCATCGTTTTCAGGGATATCTTTACTTTTTATCAACACCGTACCGCCTCCGAATGAAGCAGGCAGATCTCCGGTATATGACTTTTGAATCGTAATACTTTCTACGATAGAGGTCGGAAAGATATCCAACGGAACAACGCGCTTTGTCGGTTCAGGTGACGGTACATGCAAGTTGTTAAGCATCACCGTCGAATATCTATCTCCCAGACCCCTGACATATACATATTTTCCACCAACGATCGTAATACCGCTGACACGTTTCAAGGCAGAGGCGACACTGCTGTCACCACTTTTTGAGAACTGTTCTGAACCAAGGACATTTCCGACCGCATCACTGTTACGTTCTTCGGCAATGACAGAAGCGACCGAACCTTCGACATGCGGTGCCAGAACCACGAACTCCTCAAGCTCCATTGAAGAGGGAGACAACTCCACAGACTTGCTGACACTCTCTTTGGCCACCACCATGACTTTGAAGGTCTGTGAGCTGAAATCGCTGTGGATCACAGAGATCGTCTGTTCACCTTCTGGCAACGTAAGGTCAAGAAATCCTTTTGCATCCGTTTTCACATCAACCTTTTGTCCTTTGACAAAGATACGAGCATTCGCAACCGGTTTTTGATCTTCCGATGAGACTAAAGAGAGCATCACTGAGCCTGGCTCTTTTGCTATTAACTTTGTCGTATTCAGATCTTCAGCTGCGACTTTCGGCGCTTCATCATCTTCAAACGCTATTGTGTTGTCCTCTTTTAAGGCAACGATGATCTGAGACTCTTTTCCCTCTTTGATCACAAAATTTTTCTTGACAAAGGCTTTGGGTGTACCCTCTTCTATTGCGACCACTTGCAGCTGAAAAGAACCGACTGGAAGAACGGTATAGACATATCCGTCGTTATCTGTCGTAAATGCAGTCTGTCGGGTTGCAAATCCTTTAATGTCAGCTGTTTGCTGTGTTACCTTTTCAAAGATGATCACTTGTTGATTGCTTAGCGGTTTGCCGTCTTTGATCAAATAAAATGACAGTTCGCCTGTCTCGATCGCAAACAGTGATATTGTAAATGATAGTAAAAGTAAAAGTGTTTTCATAGTTCACATTCCCAAGAGTTATTTGTACATTTTTCCATGTTTTTTCGCAGCTCTGTTGCTTTTTGGAACAGGTCTGGACGTGTTAATTCTCGAAGCTGCGCTTCACTTTTTTCAAAGTTTCCCGTCATATAATATGCATAGGCAAGGGCATAACGAATATTTTCATCTTCCAGAAGACCACTACGCTCCAGCGCACTGTCCGTTGCGACAACACGCTCATACTCGCCAAATTCAAGATAGATCGCAATACGCTGTTTATACTTCTCTTTAGTGTCGTTAAGCTGTGAATTTTTGTACAGGGCCAGAGTAAACTGATGGGCACGGCGCAGCATCTCTGATGCCTCTTTGGTGTATTTTCCATCTTCGATAGAGGCCTGGTCAAACAGGTTGGCCGCCGTCTGGATCATCTCTTGATCAAGGTAGAGGTGTGCCAACATCAGTGTCATCTCTGCACTCTCCAAGAATTTCAGATTACCCACTTCAGCCAAGACCGTTGCTTTGTCCGTCGCACCGCTTTTACGAAGGGCGCCAACAAAAGAGAGATAGGTCTTTGCATTCGGTTTTTCATTGGCCAGATAGATCGTTGCATCTTCTAAAGCGCTCTGGTAAAGTTCAAGCTCTACAAAGTAGTTAAAACGCTGTTTGTAAACGCCGTAATACTCCGGAAACTTTTCTACTGTTTTTGCCAAGGTATCCAATCCTTCTGATTATTGCTCAAGCTTCCAGTGACACTCAGCTCGCAACGCTAAGAGTTGCGGTTTTGTCGCAGCAACTTCACCGGCCTTGTCCAATGCATCGATCGTGCCCTGGTAATCATTGAGTTTAAAGTTGTTCTGTGCGATGTAAAGGTAGATAGTCGGTTCCGTCTGCCCGCTTTCGATCGCTTTATAAAACTGCTCATTAGCCGCTGAATAGAGCTGCTGTTTAGTGAAGATAAGCCCTTTGATCGTGTAATAAAGCACGAAGTCAAACTCTTTTTGCGTTGTGTCAGCTTCGTTGAGTGTCTCTGCAGCACGGACGTAGTGACCGTCTTTCATCAGAAGTGCTGCTAAAGCGACATGGTCAACCTCATCATTTTGGCTCTTTTCTGCAGCCAGGACAGTCAGTTGTAAAACGGTTAATAGTATAAAAAGTAGTTTCATTGTCATCTCTTATTGCAGATCAAATCTGATTTTCTGTTTTGCCCACACTTTTACAGGTTCACCCTTGTACTGTGCCGGTGTAAAGTTCCAGTTTCGGACACCCGCTTCTGCGACCTCGTCAAAAACACCTGCCGGTTCTGACTCAAGTACTTTTACTTTGTCAACCTGGCCTCTTTTATTGATAAGAAGATTCATCAGGACATAACCGGTCACCCCGCTTTTACGCGCTGCTTTTGGGTATTCCATTGCAGATCTCTGTGTCGGTTGAGGCTTGACATCAACCGATTCACCAGTCATAACAACATCATTACCCACATCGCCCAAAAGCGCATCGTCCATACCGGCATCATCGCTCATAAATGCGTCCAGTCCTGTATCGATACCACCCAGATTTGAGCTCAAGCTCGGTGTTGGTGCAGTACGTTTGGTCTGTGCTTTTCTCGGTTCCGGTTTTGGCTTCGGTTTTGGCTTCGGCTTTGGCTTAACCACTTTTTGGATCTCAAAGTTTGCCGTACTCTCTTTCTTCTTAGTCTCATGAATACCGCCGGCTTCATTCATCATAATGACAGTACTGAAGACAAAGATAACACCAAAGACCATCCATAAAAGAGATTTGATGTAGATTGCGAGTGTTGGTTTACGCACCTTAACCGACCTCTTTTTTGGTTGCTACGGCAACATCTTTTGCACCCGAAAGTCGACACTGATCAACCACGTCTATCAGTTTTTCTACGGCGATCGAATCGTCAGTAACGACAAGAACAGACTTCTCTGTGGATGCGCGCATCATGTCACGCAGTTTCCCCTGTATTGCCCAGGTCTTGACCGGTTGGCCGTCGACATAAGTCTCACCTATGTTATCGATGTAAACACGTATCACCTTTGATGAAGCGCGTGATGCCGAAGATGCACCCGGACGTTCAAGGTCGAGCTTCATATCTTTAACAAAGGTCGAACTCACCATAAAAAAGATCAACAAGATAAATACCATGTCGATCAATGGTGACATATCAACGTCGCTTATCTGCTCTTTTTTTCTTCTAAACTTCATGATCTTCCTTTACATCTTCTGTACATAATATATCTTTGATCTGCTCGAGTTCGAGCTCCATCACATGAGAGCGACGGTCTAAAAGCCGGCCGATGATCACGCCTGGAACAGCAACGACCAAGCCAAGCTGTGTCGTAAATAGCGCCTGTGAAATACCCCCTGCAATACCACCCGTCTGTGAGAAGAGTGATGCTGTTGCTAATGAGTCAAAGGTCTCGATCATCCCCACTACAGTTCCCAAAAGCCCGATAAGAGGTGCTATCGCGACAAGCGTCATTACCATTTTCGAGTACTTTTTGATCTCTGTCTCATAATCATAAAAGTTATCGTCGATCAATTTACGGGCTGTTTTTGTGCGGCCGTAAGCTTGCACGATCTCCATACCGTCTTGAATGGCGCTGTCGATAATACCAACGACTTTGACGCGTTTGTTTTCATGGTATTTACGAATAAGTGTACGTACACTTTTTTCTGAACCGCGCTTCAGGGTATGGAAACGAAAACCGAGTCCAAACCATAAGAACATGGCTACAAAAAAGAGTGGCCACATAACAAAGCCACCGCTTCCCATGTAGTCAAAAAATCCCTCGAGGTAAATGCCTATCATTATTTCTGCTTGTTATACTCGTTGATCAAATGGAGCGCTGAATGTTCCATCGCATCTTTGATCTTCTCAGCCCATGCACTTAGCATATTGCCGACCAACAACATTGGAATCGCCACGATAAGACCCAGTTCTGTTGTAACAAGTGCGATCGAGATACCCCCTGAAAGAAGTTTCGGATCGCCTGTTCCAAACTCCGTTATAATGTCAAAAGTCGCGATCATTCCGGTTACCGTACCCAATAGACCCAGCAACGGTGCGACCGCAGCTATAACCATAATGGCTGAACCAAAACGGTCAAGACGGCTGCTCTCATGCATGATCGACTCCATAACTACATCTTCGACGTGTTCACGGTCTGCATCAAGGTTGCGTACGGTCGCCTTGAGAACACGTGCAGTTGCCCCTTTTTTCTCTTTAAGGTACTCTAACGCTTGCTCTTGCCCACCGGCTAAGAGCTCTGTAAGTGTTGCTTTAGCTAATGGTGATGTTGCTGACTTGGCACCTACCAGGAAGACAGATCTAAAGATCGCTAACAACAGACCAAAGACACCAAGAGCCACAATAACCCAACCGATGATCCCGCCTGAATCGATGACGGAATAAACTGTCTTTTCTGTTTTGTCTTCGATCTCTGTTGTACTGTTTTCAAAGATAAAGATATTCAGTGTCTCCGGCATCTGACCCTTAGCCAGCGCTTGGGCTGTCTCTACTGCTTGTTGCTCATCGTAAAGCTTGAACTTGCCATCACCTGCCGGTACCAAAGAACCTGCGTTGGAGCCGTCGATGCCGTAACGTGCAATGTTTCCAACTTTCACGACTGTGCCTAACTTCTCAGTACCGTCATTAAGATAGAACGGTCCCTTAGTCACTTCAACAGTCGAAAGCTGCTCGATGAGAAGAAGTGACTTTTCAAAGATACTCTTTAGTGCTGCTTGATAGTCCTCTTTGTCTGCTTCGATCTTGATACCGTAAGGTGTCAGTGCAGATTGCGCCTGAAGAACAACGGCTTCGACCATTGAAACATCATCACTCACGTTTTGTGCATTTTGCTGTGATGCATAGAGAAGGTCGTTTAGCTTTTCACTTTTACTCTGTTTAGCCAAAACACTGTTTTGAAGCGTACTCAGTTCTGTTTTTGCTGCTGCAAGTTTTTGTTCACTGTCACTTTTGACACGTACTAAACGTTCCGTCAGCATGTTTTTTTGTGCTTTCATATAAGCAAACTCTTTTGCATAAGCACGGTCAAGTTGTGTGTCAGTTGCACCAAAGAGTGCGGTTGTGACAAAGAGTAGGACCAGTAGTAATTTACGCATTATTTCACCTCCGTCGTAGCAAGCGCATTTGGCAGTGTAAAGTACCCTGTACGGATCTGCTTTTTAAATGCATCAAAGAGAGAAGCGATCTGATCTTTTTGCGTTTTGTCAAGCACCTGCTTATAGGTCCATCCCGCTTGCTCTTTAACAACGTAACCCATCTCATCATTCGGTGTTTTGAAGTACATCATCATTGTTCCGACACGTGCGACTTCGGCAAGACGGTCTTGACCGTTAAGGGTAATGGTCTGTTTAAAGATACCGTTCTCTTTACTCATACGGATCGCGTCGCCATACGTGTTCCATGCCAGTGCCAATGCTTTTTGTGCCGTGACTTCATCATTTTCAAGTTGTGTTTGAATACGCTGGATATCTGCAACACGGTCCACTGTTTTAAAAGGGATCTGAGCTTGAATCTCTTTTTCCAACATTGCCAACGCGTCAAGTACCAAAGGTTTTAGGCCGACAGAGTTCTTACCCGCCTCTTTAACCTCTTTTTTCACCTTGCTCATCTCAGCATTTAGCTGCTTGATACGAAGGTCTTCTCTTGCGATAAGCGCTTCAAGATCATTTTTTTGCATACGAAGTGATTTCATAGAGCCTTTAAAAGCGTCTTTTTCATCAGCGATCGAGCTGTCAAGCTGTTCAACCTCTGCACGAAGCTTCATCAACGATTCCGCCATATTGTCACTGTTAGCCATCAACGATGTGCCAGCGATCAACATACTCAAAGCAATATTTTGCATTTTTGTAGACATGGATTCCCCAAGTAATTTAAGATGCTGAAATAATAGATAAAAGGGATTACTCGCACGTTACTTAAGTGTAACATTTTGGTTACATGAGGATAGATTTAGAGAGGGGTTGTCTTTGATACCCCTTGTTTTAGGGGTTCTTGATCATTGCTAAGTGTAACATGAACATTACAGACTCTATCCATTATTGTAAAAAGAGAGGCTCTTTTTATGCTTTGCGCTCAACTGCAACTGCGATCGTACCCTTGTCCGCTTGGTTAGAGAGTGTAAAAAGCACGACATAGTGCATTGCACTCTATAGACTTCCTACATTCTCAAAACAGGTAAGATCAATTTATACCTGCTTTCGAATTAAAGGTATTTATTTAGCGATCTCATAAACAACAGTTGAACCACTTCCCTCATAAGAGACTAAAAGTAGAGCTTTACCATTTGGAGAGTCTGCTGCAGGAATAAACTTCATGCCCTCTGCTGAGACATCACCGGCAACTCCGGTTTTAATATAATTAACAAACTTTGCGGCACTTGGTGTCGTAATATCATAGATCATAATTGCGTTTTGACGTTCTAAACCAAGAAATGCATACGTTTTGCCATCTACAGTACCTAATGCAAGTGCTTCTGGCTCAGCACCTTTGTTACCGCTTCTGCCATCCATCTCTAGATCATCTTGATTAAACAGTGTCGGCTCATAGCTCGCGACTTTCCTACCTACTTCATCGCCACTGTCAAAAACGATATTACCATCCGTATCCCAGATAGAAAAGCTTCTGGCACCGTATGAATAGAGTTTGTCATAATCACCATCGCCATCGGTATCGCCCATGTCGATAACAACTTTCAGATCATTCTCGTCAACATATTCAGAAGCGATAGAAGGGTCAAGTGTCAATTTCTTGATTTTCTTCTCATCCGTTAATACATCGCCTGTTTGCAACGTAGCATTCACATCGTCAATAGGGTACTCTCTACCATCACCCTCATTTGCAGTGACAACATACGTCGTACTGTCTACTGTGTATGATGCAATAGAGTCCGGCATATAAAGACCGAAAAGACCTTCATAAGACTTCATCCTGATCTCACCCTCTTCTTCAATATCGATTGTATTGCCGGAAGCAGCGTCCCAAATTTTAGCACCATAAGACTTTACGTATTCAATAGTGTTGGATACTAAGTTAACTTTTGCCATTGCATTGTTTTCCTGAAGCGTCACATAGGCAAAATCTCCATTGACAGTAATATACTCCGGTTCAATATCTTTTGCTTTATCATTGCTAGGCGTATCGCCTAAACGTACAGGTGTTCCGTCTAATGCATCACTAAGAGCAGCACTGGAGAAGTCTAAATCAACATAGGTGCCGTCAGATACGGTTACGATGCCAACTGAACCGATAGAGTCAACGCTGTAATCACCATTGGGTTCACCTTCATTAGCGACAATAACTTTTGTACCCTCTTCATTAAATGTGACCATGTCAGGTAAATAGCCAACCGTTACACTTTTTTCAAAAACCCCGTTAGTATCAAAGAAAACGACCTTCCCTTTTTCACTGGTGTGCAGTCCATCGTCTAATTTAACTTCAACAGCAACAGCAATTTTTCCATGCTTCGCAGTGACAGAATTCACCCCTGTACCATAAGGCGATAGATCTATTTGGCTTACTAAAGCAGGCATCGTAACATCTGAAATATCCAAGATATCTATTTTATTTGCGGCACCATTTGTTGTAAACATTCTTTTTGAATCTTTATCGTAAGCCACTATTTCACTTGCTGCTTCGGTTGATGTTTCGTATGAACCTACTTTTGTTAGCGACAGAGGTTCTTTGAGTGGCAGATCTTTAACAACATAAAGTCTGTTCCCATCTACTCTTGTCTGAGCTGCATCAAGGTACTTCTGCTCCAGAACACCTCCGCTTGACCATGTTGCAAAATCATCATCGTTTAAAATGCCCAACGTGTTGTCATCGATGACCCAAAGACCTTCCATCTTGTCATGCGGGTATTGATTCTCTTTGATCATATCGACGACCAGTGTTTTTGATACTGGATAGATCCCGTTTACAGAGAGTGTATCCCACTTGCCGGCAGCATCAAGTACCGCTTCTTCTAATGTCTTACCATCTATAGTAAGACCCACCATATCGTTTTGATCCATGCCGGGTTGTAAAGCGACCGTTTCGATATTTGTACCGCTGCTCAACGTAATTCTGTAAACATGTTTCTGACCTTCGTCGGTATCTTTTTTAAATGTTCCATCACGTTCGATGACTAAAAAAGAGTCACTGCTAAGTGCTACGATCTCCGAGTTGGAATTGGCTACTTTTTCTTGTTTATATAAATATTGACCGACACTGCCATCTTCAAGGTTGACCGTAACAATACGCGTAATATCAAGTGTTTTAACGGCTGAACTTGGGTTATACATAGTTGAC
>JAQIBF010000029.1 GCA_027859195.1 Helicobacteraceae bacterium | reverse complement strand
CGTCATGCGCTTTAAGCTCTACGCCCAGTTTTGCAGCTTCCGCTTCTTCTTCTTTATAAAGCGCCAATGCATAACGAAAGTACTGAAGACGATGATACTCCGAATCAGGATAGACATGTTTAGACACGCGGAGTGTATCGATGAGTTTCATGTCAAGTGAAAACCCCTCTTTTTCAAGCATACCGATGTCGAATGGTGCATTGTGGATGATCATATAGTTGTCAGGTGTATTCAATTCTAAGAGGCGTTTATAGGCACCCAATTCCATACATGACGGTTTTCCTTCGATCATATCCGGCGTGATATTATGGACCTCCATCGCACCGACAGCAATAGGGACTTCAGTCGAACAGAGCTCATTGTAGACTTCTATCTCTTTAGCACCCAAAACAATGTAGCCAAGCTGAATGATCCTGTCATTCTCATCCGCACCGGTTGTCTCAGTATCTAAAATAATATATTTTGCCATGTGTGCCCTTGTTTGAAAAGTTGTTTCGAGATTATAAATTATTGCATGTTAATGTAAGGTTCAGCCTCCAGTCGCGTTACTACTCTTCATCTATTTCAAGTGATGAAACAGTTCATGGGCTGCTGTTTATAAATTTTATTAACCCTTTTTGTAGCTATGACTCTATATAATCAGCAGATGATTAAACTACTACTCTTTCTTATCACGCTTACCACCTCTGTTTATGCCTTGGAGATCGTTCAAAAGCCGATCAGTTTCAGTGAACACCGAAAAGCGCTTACACTGCAATACATCAACACGCACTATGGGTTAACCCCTGATGACATTACTATTACGCCGCAGGTCATAGTCGTGCATTTTACCGCCATCCCCACGCTTCAAGGTTCTTTTGAGGCTTTTAACAGCGAAGAACTTCCCTCCAGCCGGAAAGATATCGCTGCCAAGAGTGCCAGCGTCAATGTCTCCGTCGCTTATCTTGTCGACAGAGACGGCACTATTTATCAGCTTATGCCGGAAAACTGGATGGGACGCCATGTCATAGGGCTTAATTACAGCAGTATCGGCATCGAGAATGTCGGAAAACTCGGTAATCTGACAGAGAAGCAGGCAGAGGCCAACATCGCCCTCATTTCCTATCTCCAACATAAATACAGCTCTATCGGTTATCTTATCGGCCACTCAAATTACCGCTGTTTTGAGGAGAGTGCACTCTGGCTGGAGAAGGACAAAAGCTACCGTACTCAAAAAGAGGACCCAGGCGAAGCGTTTATGCACAAACTTCGATCATCTATCACGGGGCTGAAAAAAGCACCCTGTAAATGATAACAACACCGCTTCTGTATCTCCTCAGTGTTGCGCTGCTTGCGGCACTGCTCGGTACACTTGAAAAGATCACCAGGCATAAGCTCTTTACCTTTTTGCCTGCCGTCGTCCTCATCTATGCGAGTGCCATGATTTTAGCCCAACTTGGGTTCTGGCAAGAGAACAGATCTCTACATGACAGTTATAAAGATATTAAAACGATTCTACTACCGGCTATGCTCTTTGTCATGTTATTGCAGATCGACCTGAAAGCATTCGCCGGTCTGGGAAGATCACTCATCATTGCCTATGTCGCCTCTGTCTTCTCACTCTCGTTTGCCTTTATCGCTCTTTTTTGGCTCTTTAGCCTAAACAGTGATGCGGCCGGTGTTTTCGCCACATTGGCCGGCAGCTGGACCGGCGGTACGGCCAATATGCTTGCCGTAGCGGCGGCTCTCGATGTTCGTGAAGAGCTCATGGGCTATGCACTCATCGTCGACTCCATCGACTACACACTCTGGGTGATGACCCTGCTCTTTTTAGTCGCCTTTGCCCCTGCTTTCAACCGCTGGACCAAGGCACCCCTTCGCTTTAAGACGATCAGCGAAGAGGAGGAGCGGGGAACACAGAAAGTACAACCGTTACCCTTAGTGCTGCTGTTTCTCTTCTCTCTTGCCATCGCCTATCTGAGCAACACGCTCGCCGCACTCTTAAGCGGTCTCTCGCAGACGACCTGGAGTGTTCTCTTTGCGACACTCTTTGGGCTAATAGGTTCACGCACACGCCTCAAAAATGTCGTCGGGTCTCCGGCACTCTCGAGTGCCCTGTTGATGTTCCTTATTGCCCTTATCGGTTCGCAGGCGCATCTTCGCGGTTTTAGTGAAGTCCCTCTATACTTAGGCATCGGTCTGCTTATCTTGCTGCTTCATGCCCTGATTATGGTTTTAATCGCCAAACTCTTCAGACTTGACCTTTTCAGCATCGGGGTTGCTTCGCTCGCCAACATCGGCGGTGTAGCCTCTGCCCCTATTTTAGCCGCTGCTTACCATCGTTCACTGATCGGCATCGCTGTCTTAATGGCCATCATGGGCTACATGATCGGGACGTTCGCAGGACTGGCGATCGGCTATATTCTCCAAGGTCTTGCAGCATGACCATTACCGGCATTACACTAAAGGTCGAGAAGATACCGCTTCGAACCCCTTTTATCACAGCTCTTCGCCGAGTTGATGACGTTGAGAATATCCGTATCTGCATCCATACAGATACAGCGAACATTGGTTTCGGGGCAGCCCCTGCCACAAAAGCGATCACAGGGGAAGATCTGACGACTATCTCCCGGACCATCAAAAAGATCATTGCCCCCAGCCTTGTCGGAGAAACGTTTGATCTGCCAAACCTACTAACTATTTTACACACCTGCTGCAAAGGCAACAGCAGTGCCAAAGCGGCCGTTGACATGGCACTATTTGACCTCGCAGCACTCGCCGACAACAGCACGCTGGTCGAGTTCTTAGGGGCAACGCCTAAACCGCTTCAGACGGCTGTGACGATCAGTTTAAACACCCCGCAAGAGATGGCAGAAGATGCACAGTCTGCCTTTGGACGCGGCTTTGATATGCTAAAGGTAAAAGTCGGGGGAAAAGACAAGCTCGATATAAAACGTATTATCGCCGTCCGAAAGAGTGTCCCAAAGGCGCGTCTTTTAATCGACGCCAATCAGGCCTGGAGTGTTGAGCAATCACTCGAGATCATCAAAGCCATCACACCCTTAAACATTGAGCTGATCGAACAACCCGTTCTCGGCAGTGATATACAGGGACTAAAAACGATCACGCAGCAGAGCACTATCGCTATCTTAGCCGATGAAGCCGTTTTTACGCTCGATGATGCAAAGAAAGTCGTTAAAGAGAAGGCAGCTGACCTTATCAATATCAAGTTGATGAAATGCGGCGGTATCTCAAAAGCGATCGAGATTGTTGAGTATTGCCAAAAACATGATGTTAAGTGTATGATGGGTTCGATGTTAGAAGGGCCGACGTCCATTGCACTCACGGCTCAACTTGTCATGGCCTACTCCGAAGCCTTCAGCCATATCGACCTTGACAGTCCGCTGCTCTATAAAAAAAATCCGACGGGAACAGGACTAAAGTTTTTCAACAACACTATTACACTTGAAGAAGAGGAGTTTTATACACTTTATATTCTGAAATGTGCCGACAAAACTTTATACACCGGCATTGCCAAAGAGATGGACAAAAGAGTAGATGAGCACAACAACTCACCAAAAGGTGCCAAATACACCAAAGCCCGTCGTCCTGTTACGTTAATTTATGAGGAGAAGCACCGCTCGAAAAGCGCTGCTCTGAAAAGGGAGCTAGAGATTAAAAAGTTGACACGTTCTCAAAAAGAGAAGCTTGTCTCACTGCAAAAGAGATGATCGAGCTATTACTCTTCGCCGTCCGCAGAACGCATCTCTTCGATCTCTTCAAGGATCTCTGCTGCTTCTTCATCTTCTAATTCGCCGGTTTGGGCCTCTTCAAGCATTACTTTGAATTCGGTTTTGAGCTCTTGCAGTTCAGCCAGTTCTTGCTTGACTTCAGCAGTCGCAGTTTTTGAATCATTGATCAATTCAAAAAGTCCATCGATCACATCCTCGATCTCCGGGATAATGTCATTGTTCAACAGGTCGATAAGTTCTTCAGTTTTTGTCATAAGGATTTCCTAGTATTTTGGCCGCATTTTACCATATACGCAACGATTACTTGGTATTTTCGACTTCATTTAATTTCAATAAAAAAGTTTTTGGCCCAAGCGCACCTATAACAGGGTCCCCAATCTGTTTTTCATTAAAGTTAATAAAATAGATTGTTGGGGCGGAGTAGACCTTGAGACCCTGACGCCTGTCATAATCGAGATCTAATGCAACGGCGACAAAATGCGTATTAATATACTCTGAAACATCTTGATCTGAATTCATCGTCCACGCCATTTCATCACACTTTTCACAACCCTCTTTTGTAAAATAGACAAGCACCTTTTTCTGCTGACTTTTAGCCTCTTTTAAAGCTGATTTGTAATCTTCTGCCCAATCAGTCACTGCAAACAGTGATGTCGTAACAAAAATAAGGATCAAAAAAATTTTATACATAACCTCTTCCTTCATTTGTATCAATCATTATAACGCAAGCACGACTAGATAAAACCAAATCTCTGAAAGTACTGTAATCCAGAACAACTGGTAACCTTACACAGCCGGATGTCTACTTAGTTGCCTGTACTTGCTGCAATCTCTTCATAAAGCCGTCAGTCGTTGAACCGCCCATCTTAACCTCGCCGATCTGTTTGCCATTGCTGTCTAAAAAGTAAAAAGTCGGTGTTCCAAAGACTTCATACCCCTCTTTGTCGTCCAGGTCCAGATTGATCTCGATCGGCACAAAATACTTCTCAACGTAGTCCAGAACCTTCTTTTGCGTATAGACATCATCTTTCATCTTCTCACAGACCTGGCAGGCACTCAACGTAAACATAAGAATGACTTTTTTATTCTCTTTTTTGGCCTGTGCCAACCCTGTCTCATAATCTTCTGCCCAGTTCAGATCGGCAAAAAGTGCCGATGTAAGGAACAGAACCAGTAAAAATAGTTTTTTCATCTACGGGTATCCTTGTGTACTAGCGTACTAACTGTAATTTTTCGTCTGTGATTATATCATGTAAGCGTGAAGCCATTGTGTTTTAGACAATGACTAGAAGAAATTATTTTGCAACAAGTGTCGAAGTGACATCAATATTATCAAAGATGATCGAACTCATAAAATTATTGTCGATATCAAACTCGGTACGATCTACTACGGCTGTCAGTTTGATCTTTACACCATTTTCACTGACATCAATCTTTTTCATCCTAAATGTGATGGATTTAGTAATATTTTTGATAGTGATATCTGCGACAACACTATCATCAGTGATCTTTGTGGACTTAAAAATTATCGACTTATACGCTACCTCGTCAAAAAAGTCACTGCTTAAAAGGTGATCGTCACGTCTTGCATTATCAGTATCAAGGGAAAGAACCGTCACAACACCATTAATAGCCGTTATCATATCCCCTTCGACGCTTATGACCCCGCTAAAGTCACTAAAGTTACCATCAACACTGATAAACAGCATCTCTTTTGCTTTAAAATCCATGGATGAAGCCTCTTTATCTACCTTAAGATCAGCACCCAACGCCATTACTGCCATCAATACAATCGCTATGATCGTTTTCATCGTAAATCCTTTTTTGACATTATTATAAAGGGCACCTCTAAAACCCTAGTTGACTTCAGCGATAGAGAGAAGTTCACAATCAAGGCGACCCTTTGAATCCCTAGCCATAGCTAAGGCGAAAAGGGGCAACGATATCTCCTATAAAAGTACTAAATGTACTTTTATAGGCGTAAAGTTATATTAATAGCCTACAACTGATTTCTCTCTATCGCCCGAAGGGAGGGATAAAGAGAGGGATCTTGCACAGAATTTTCTATCCTCATAGCTACGGCTATGACTCAAGAAAAGTTCTGCACAAGCTCATCTCTCTTCTTCCCTCTGAAGCCTGCTAGGGTTTTAGTGGTGCCCTTAAGTATTATAGTCTAGCGTGAAAGTTGTTGTCTATGACTAAAGTCGCAGAGATAAGGAGAGAATTTAAGCGTAAAGCGTAAAGCGTAAAGCGTAAAGAAAGATGGCGGAGCTTATCTTAAACAGTTCTTGTACAGGAAAAAATTTCAGATTTGGTGTGAGTTGTGCCGGAGGTGAACCCGAAGAATATCTTCTGTTAAGAAACTAAGCTGGGAGCTTAGTTTTAAGACGTAAAGTCACCTTAATAGAAGCCATTAGGCTCTCTACTGCGTCGAGAGGTGAACGTGGGCACAGCTTATGTCGAAAAAGATGGCGCAGCTCATCTTGACCATTCAAACTGGTAAAAAGTTTCAGATTTGGTGTAGATTGTGTTTAACTCCGACCGAAGGCGTACATCTGTACGTCGAGAGTCGGTGTTGGACGCAAGATGCGCCGAAGCTGGAACTTTTTAACGGGAAGGGGTGTTTATCATCCAGATCGAATGCTTATCCAGATAGTCCCAGAACGACTGGATATACTCTTCGGATATCCCCTCTTCAATTAGATCCGGGAGCAGATAACTGTAGAGTCTCAACCATGTCTGACGTCCCTCTTCATCAATACGAAAAGGAGCATGACGTCCGACAATACGCGCTTCACCGCGTGTCTGCTCAAAATAGTTGGGGCCTCCGCAGATCTGGATCAGAAAATCCTGTGCATGTCTTTTCGCCTCATAAAAATCCTCATCATCCACCGGGAATAAGTTTGCGATGTCACTTTCAAGGATCATCTCATAGTGATCATCAACCAATTCACGGAAACGCTCTTCTTGCACCTCATAAAAAAAGCCCGGGTGAGGCTTGGTCGCAGGTGGAAACTCACCGATCTTACCTGGTGTTATAGTTAAACTCAACATCTATCTTCTCCTTAATATCAATTACCTGACTCTTCTATATCACGGAACTCTATCTCTGTCTCAAGGTCGTGAATATACTCCTTGAAAGGAAGTGCCCCTACAATCTCAAACGTCACTTCTTCGCTCTCAGGGTCAACCACAAAGCTCATCGGTATCATCGGCGGTTTAAACTGTTGAGGGTAGTCACTGTGTTTGTCTACAATAAGCGGCACATAGTGTTTCATACGCCTCTGAACGCATTTGGTTGACAATGTCTCTTTGACTAAACGGTCACAATATGGGCAAGGTTCTTGGACAATGACCATTAACACCATTTTGTTCTCTTGTTTTGCTGTTGTAAGGGCTGTTCTGTAATCAGTTTCATATCCCAAAAGTTTTGCAGCAGCAGCAGCATCAGCAGCCATCAAGGAGTATATCATACTCATTAGTATTACAACTATTTTCATATTCGACCCCTTACATAATGTATATCTATTTTAAATATCACAGTATTATATACGATAAAGACTTATGCCCAAACAACTGAAGCAGTATCATCGCACCTGGTGTTACTTTCTGTATTCGTTAAAATCTCTTAGCTATTTATAATCACAATCTGCACGAGCAGATCACGTATCTCTATATTTCTGCTCCACCTTTATAGAGGCCGGTAAAATGTCAGCAAACTGTCAAGAGAGTGTTCATAATCCCTGACATCATCCTACTACTATAGTGGTATCTAAAGTTAAGGAGATATCCATGAAGAACCTGTTACTCGCTCTCTTTTGCGCAGCGTCACTTTCTGCGGCAAGCCCTGAAGTCACGCAGTACATCGAGACACTTCAGTCGAAAGCGGCACTGGCCGACCCTGCATTCGAAGGCTTTGATGCCAAACGCGGCGAAGCTGTTTTTACCTCGGAGCATCTTGGCAAGAAAGGCAAGACGATCGCCTGCACAAGCTGTCATACCGTAAACCTCGCTTCCAAAGGTGAGAATTACTTTACGGGCAAAGTGATCGAACCGCTCGCCCCTTCGGCAAACTCTCTGCGCCTGACCAGTGCCAAAGAGGTCGAAAAATGGCTGCGCCGTAACTTCAACGATGTTTACAACAGAGAAGGAACGGCAAAAGAAAAAGGTGATGTACTTATCTACATCATGACCAAATAATAGAAGGAAAATACAATGAAATCATTACTATTAATACCCGTGATAGCGACAATGCTTGTTGGCGGTGTCTACCTTATGGCAGATGATGACCACTATGAAAAGGGTAATATCAAACAGCGTGCCGCTCAACTGCCGGTAAGCCCTCAGCAACAAAGCTACATCAAAGAGTGTAGCTCCTGCCATATGGCCTATCAGGCAGAGTTCCTGCCTAAACGTACATGGGCGAAGATGATGAACGGGCTCGATGACCATTTCGGTGTCGATGCCTCGCTCACAGCTAAAGACGAAAAGATCTTGTTCGACTATTTACAGAAAAATGCAGCAGACAGCAAGCGTGTCGGCAAACATTTTGCAAAGATGGCCGCTTCCGCCGGTGACACATCGCTTAGGATCTCTGATACCCGTTACTTCAAAAAAGAGCACCGAAAGATCCCTCAAAAGTACATTGATCAAAAAGAGGTCAAAAGTATTGCCAACTGCAACGCCTGCCATCAAAAAGCAGAATCCGGAGATTACCGCGAGCGCGGCATTTCTATTCCCAACTATGGACGGTGGGACGATTAAGAGAAAAAACTACCTAATAGGAGGTGAGAGATGAAAGTTTATGTATGGACACTGCCGACGCGTGTTTTTCACGCACTTCTGGTACTCTTTATACTGGTTGCCTTTATCACTGCGGAGTGGGATGACCTTCTCACCCTGCATGCGGCCTTTGGTTCTGCTATCGGGGTACTGATACTTTATCGGATTGTCTGGGGTGTCATAGGACCGAAATATTCGCGTTTCAACGATCTACCCCTCTCCTTGGCAGCGCTTAAGAGCTACCTCTTTTCCCTCTTTGCCCCCACGAAAAAGTATGTCGGACACAATCCGGCGGCAAGCTTTGCCATGGTCGGCATCATCGTCGTGGTGCTTCTGCTTACCGTGACAGGACTGCTCACCTACGGTGTTCAGGAGAACCGGGGTATCTTTGCTTTTTTACACGACTCCTTTTTTAGAGAGATGGAGTTTTTTGAAGAGATCCATGAATTTCTCGGAACTCTTTTATGGTTCCTGATCGGGGCCCATGTCGGCGGCGTTCTGCTTGACCGATTGCTCCATGCCAAAGAGGGGACCTTGACATCGATTCTCGACGGCCATAAAAACCTGGAAGGCGAAAGTGCGAAACTGACACTCTTTCAAAAATCGGTAGCACTCATCGGTATCGCTCTGAGCCTCTTCGTCCTGGTCTACGCTTTGAGCGGAAAGGGCAACATCGTGACCGCCGGTTACCACCAGCCCGTCGACTACAAAAAAGAGAAACCGCTTTTTGTAAGCGAGTGCGGCGCCTGCCATACTCTCTACCCGCCATCTCTGCTTCCGAAACACTCATGGGAGCTCATGATGGCGGACCTGGGGAACCATTTCGGAGATGACGCCTCACTGGGGGAGCCTGCACAGCAGAGTATTTTGGCCTACCTTCTTACACATGCGGCAGAGAGCTCGACCAGCGAAGCGTCACTCAAAATAGTGCAATCTATGCCAAATCAAGATATGATAGCTGTCACACAAACGCCTTTTTGGAAAAAGACACATAAGGAGATTGACCATGCCTATTTTGAGAGTTCCAAGGTCAAAAGCAGAGCGAACTGTAACGCCTGCCACTCGGACATCGAACAGGGACTGCTTGAAGACAGCAGTATCAAACTGCCGAATATCAGGACACTAACATGAGACTGTTAACCCTCTTACTGCTCCTGGCAACGCTGCTTTTTGCCGACTCCGACAAATATGAATACAAAGAACGTCATCTACCTCTCGATATGCACTACCTTGAACTGACACACAAACAGCATGATCAGGCCAAATCAATCGTACGAACATTCAAACATGAGTATAAAGAGTTTCACCATCTTAAAAAAGAGACTCGCGAAGCGGTCTCGAAGCTGTTCCTGGCCGAAACCTTTGATAGTGCGGAATTTATCCGGCTCACCTCTGCACTAAATCATCGCGAGGCAGAGATACAGTCCGAATTGTTCTCCCGAATGCACGGCATACTGACCCCAAGCCAGAAAAAACGGTTCGTCAACTATATGGAGGAGTGGGAAGTTGAGTAAAAAAGTACTGCTGATCGAAGATGAAAAACAGATGCAGCTGCTTATCGGCAACTATCTCGACAACTACGGCTTTGCGACGACAGCCTATGACGATCCACGCGATGCCCTCGATGCCCTGCTTGTCAAAAAAGAGCCTTTCGACATTGTCATTCTCGACCTGATGCTGCCGGGTATGGACGGGTTCGATGTCGCCAAAGCCATTAAAACAAAAATGGACATTCCCATCATCATCTCTTCGGCACGCGGTGACATCGGCAATAAGATCTACGGCTATGAGATCGGTGTGGATGACTATCTGGAGAAACCCTACGAACCCCGGGAGCTGGTCCTGAGGATCGAAGCAGTCCTGCGGCGCTACAACAAGAGCACAAAGATACAGCTCGACGACTTTACGATCGATGAGGCCGGAAAGAGCCTTAGCCTGGAGGGCTACCCCATCGACCTGACCAAAATCGAGTTTGAGATCTTTCTGTTTCTAGTCAAGAATCGTGGGAAAAACGTTTCGCGAGAACAGATCGTCAACGCGACCTCCCTGGAGTATGAGACCAAGGCCAGGGCCGTCGATATGCACATCAGTAACATCCGCCAAAAGATCGGTGATGATGCCAAAGAGCCCCGCTACATCAAGTCGGTCTGGGGTATCGGCTACAAGTTCATAGGATGATCTATGTCGATCTTTAAAAAGATAAGCCTCCTTTTTTTTATCAGCCTCTCACTCATGGTTGTCATCGGCTATCAGACCGAGAAGATCAACACCCAGCGAGTCGAAGCCCTCATCACCCAAAAATATCTTCAGGATGCCGACAAACTCTTTCTCTGGCTGGCTACCGCAACTCCCGAAGAGCTGCAGAAGCGGCTGCCTGCCTTGAACCTGACACTTCTGGAAACCCCCAGAGACCCTTCGATGAAAACCGTTCTGGTGCAGCCGCACTCCTTTGGGGAGCTTGCTATCCTCAAGAGCGCCGATTCGAAGTATCTCCTCTATATCCGCTATATGGATGACGTGCTGCTGCTCAGCGACCGACAACTGCAAAAGAGCCTGCAGCAGCAGTGGCTGCTCAACCTCCTGGTCCTGCTCGACATCGCCGTCCTGGTCATCATCTTTTTCATCATCCTGAAGATGCTCTCTCCACTGAGAGAGATCATCACCAAGATGCAGGCGTTTGCAAAAGGGGATTACAACAGCCGTGCAGAGGTTGCCAGCAAGGATGAGATCGGAGAGGTCGCACAGACCTACAACATGATGGCCCAAAACCTCGAAGACCTCATCACCTCAAGAGAGGAGCTGCTGCGCGATGTCGGCCATGAGCTGAGAACCCCGATAGCGAAAGGGCTCTTTGCTGTCGAGACACTCGAAGCGTCACCTTCCAAAACCATCATCCACAGATCATTTTCGGAACTCGAACGGTTAATTTCAGAACTGCTGGAGATCGAAAAGCTACACGCCATGAAGACCTTGCAAAACAAGAGCTTTCAAGCAGAGACACTGATACTCGAGGCTCTCTCAAGGCTTATTCTTGAGGATGAGTCTAAGATCACAATCGATATCCGCAGTGACTTCACCATCAGCGGCGATCTTAACTATCTTGCCCTCGCCCTGAAAAACCTTATCGATAACGCCGTCAAATATGCCCTGGAGTACCCGGTCACCGTCACGGCAGAAAAAGGGACGATCACCGTGAAAAACAGGGGCGATGCACTCAGCGGCACCCTCGCCTACTACACAGAGCCCTTTACCCGCGAAGAGAGTTCGCGGCGGAGCGAAGGGTACGGACTGGGACTGAATATCGTCCAAAAGATCCTTGAACGTCACAATCTCACACTTGAGTATGCCTATCTCAAAGGGTACCACCTTTTTTACATCCGCTTTTCCGTGCATTAGGGTCTAGGAGTCTGTCAGATTAATGCACAATTGGCTTCAAGCAGACTCACCCGATAGACTCCTAATAGATTTTTATGCCGACCTTACATCCAGCCACTCTTTCCGTCACCGCATTTACTTCCACGCATAGCAGACGGCTTTTTAGCACTGCTTTCTCTATCATTACAGCCTGAACGTAATAGCAGCAGAAGTATTTACAATTAGAGATATTAGTTTCATGATCATTTCCTTATCTATTCACTAATTTAAAGGATTTATTTTTCTTTTGCTCTTTTCGTGGAATTCGTGGACTAGTGCTCTTTATTCCTCATCTTCTTTAGCTGATACTTCGCGTAGATCTCATAGAGCAGAGGAATGATGATCAGGCTCAGTACGGCCGACGAGACCACACCGCCGATCATCGGTGCGGCAATACGCTGAGTCACTTCAGAACCGACGCCTAGGTTGTACATGATCGGCAAGAGTCCCGCCAAAATCGCAAAGACTGTCATCAGTTTCGGGCGCAGACGCTGCACTGCCCCCTCATAGATCGCCTCATGCAGATGGGTAAGACCATACGCATCACCCCATTTCGCCATTGACTCTTCGACACTCTCTTTGAGGTAAACGATCATGACGATCGCGGTCTCCGACGCAACTCCGAGCAGCGCCAGGAAGCCGACAATGACGGCGATACTCATGTTGAAGTCAAGGATGTCGATATAGATAAGGCCTCCGAGCAGTGCAAAGGGCAAGGTAAAAAAGACGATAAGCGTCGGTACTATCTCTTTAAGCGCAAAATAGATCAGCACCAGAATCACTAAAAGTACCGCAGGTACGATCCAGACGATCTTCTGCATAGCAGACTCAAGGTACTCCGACTGACCTGCCCACTCGATGTAAAACCCCTCCGGAAGTTCGACCTCATCGACCAGCTTTTTCGCCTCCGCCTTATAGGCTGTCGCCGAGATACCCTCTTTCGGCGTTATGTAGATAAAGGTGACCGGCTTCGCCATCTCGCTCTTGATGACGGAGGCGCTTTCGCGGTAATCGACCTTGGCAAAGGTCTCAAACGGTACAAAGCCCAGCTTGGTCTTGACAGAAATATTGCGGATAGACGCCAGGCTTCGGCGCTCATTCTCCTCCAGACGCAATGCGATCGGGTAACGTTCCAGCCCCTTATACATCGTCGAGATCTTCATCCCACCGATTGCCGCTGACGTGTACTCGAGCAGCTGCTTTTCACTGAGATCGTAACGCGCCAAAGCGACTTTGTCGATATCGATATCGATGTAGTACCCCGCACTGGCCTGATCGGCGATGACAGAAAGCGTCTTGTCAAAGTTGCGCAGCTTCGTTTCGATCGCTTTGGCCGTACTCTGCAGACCCTCAGCACTGTTGCCGTAGAGCTTGATCCCCAGCGGTGTACGGATACCGCTAAGCAGCATATCGATGCGGCCGCGGATCGGGTAGGTCCACGAGTTGACAAGTCCCGGTATCCGCAGCGCCTTCTCCAGTTCACCCATCAGCTTCTCATGGGTCATCCCCTCGCGCCACTGCGACTTCTCTTTAAAGGTGATGATGGTCTCGATCATCGAAAGCGGGGCAGGATCGGTCGCACTGTTTGCACGGCCCCCTTTACCGAAAACCGTCTTGACTTCGGGAAAGGCTTTGATGATCTCGTCGCTCTTTTGGGTCAGTATCTTGCTCTGATCCACACTGATACCGTAGGGTGTCACCGGCATGTACATCACGCTCTCTTCGTTAAGAGGGGGCATGAACTCCCAGTTGAGGCTTTTATAGAGCGGGTACATATAGCCCAAAGAGAGAAGGACCGCGATTAAAACAAGATATTTGATCTTCAAACCGTACACGATTACCGGACGGTAAAGCCAGATAAAAAACCGGCTCAGCGGATTTTTACGCTCTTCCAGTATTTTGCCGCGTACAAAGAAGAGCATCAGAACCGGGACTAGGGTGACCGAAAGCAGTGCACCGGACGCCATGGCGAAGGTCTTGGTAAAGGCAAGCGGCGTGAAAAGCAGCCCCTCCTGCCCCTCAAGCGCAAAGATCGGCAGAAAGGAGACCACGACAAGTGCAAGGGCGAAAAAGATCGGGCGTCCGACAAGCTGCGATGAACGCAGGATGACATCGACGCGTTCTCTGTTTTCGAGTCTGCGTCCCAGCTTCTCTTCTTGCTTGTGAATAGACTTGTGGGCATTTTCGATCATCACGATGGTCGCATCCACCATCGCACCAATGGCAATGGCGATTCCTCCAAGACTCATAATGTTTGAGCCGATACCGAAACCTTTCATCAGCAGGAAGGTAGCTCCAATTGTCAGCGGCAGAATGATCAGTACGATCAGGGAGGAGCGCAGGTGCATCAGAAAAAGCGCAATGATCACCACGACGATGATGCTCTCTTCGATCAGCGTCCCTTTGAGCGTGTCGACCGCTTTTTCGATCAGGCTGGAACGGTCATAGACGGTACTGACCTCAACATCATCGGTCTTAAGTTCTGCCATCTTGGCTTTAACGCGTTCAATGACCGAGTAGACATCTGCGCCGTAGCGCACCATCACGATGCCACCGACTGTTTCACCTTCGCCATTCAAGTCAGCCATACCGCGGCGGTTGGCCGGTACCAGCTCCACGCGGCCGATATCGCCGATGGTGAGCGGCACCCCGTCTTTCGTTGCAATGACCAGAGAGCGGATGTCGTCAAGGTTCTTGATGTAGCCCTTGGCCTGCACCATCCACTCATAGCCATTCTGTATGACGATGCGCCCGCCGGTGTCGTCATTGTTGTTTTTGAGGACCTTTGCAATGTCGCCAATAGAGAGATCGTGCATCACCAGCGCGTCATTGTTGACCGTGACCTGATAGGTCGGGATAAAGCCGCCGATACTTGCGACTTCGGAGACGCCGTCCACACTCAGCAGTGCATACTTGTAGTAGTAGTCCTGCAGCGTTCTAAGCTCTGCGAGGTTCTTAGTCTTGGAGGTGAGCGCGTACTCATAGATCCAGCCCACGCCCGAAGCATCAGGCCCGAGCTCCACCGACATCGACGAAGGAAGCTGAGACTGTATCGACGCGAGCTGTTCAAGCACGCGCGTGCGCGCCCAGTAGAGGTCGGTCCCCTCTTTGAAGATGATATAGACCAGGGCATTTCCGTAAGTCGAGTAGCCGCGCACGGTTTTGATATCGGCAATGGCGAGAAACTGTGAGACCAGAGGGTAGGTCCCCTGAGCTTCGATGATCTCGGGCGACTGCCCCGCCCAGTTGACCTTGACGATCACCTGCGGCGGCGAGAGGTCCGGCAGAGCATCCAGCGGTGTGTTCATCATCGACCAGTAGGCCCCGATGATCAGAAAGAGGGTCGCCATCAAGACCAGAAAACGGTTCTTGATGCTTAAGGCTATGAGCTTTTCAATCATCATTCTCTCCTGTCGCGCTAATACAGATCATTGATCTGCGCATCGGAATCCATCATAAAGAGTGCGTTATTGACCACTTCGTCACCCTTGTTCAGCCCGCTTTTTATGATATAGGTGTTGTTGTCCAGCATCTCGGCATCGATCGCCATCGGCGCATACTCCCCTTCGAACTCGCCGATGCCAAAGACATAAAAAGTGCCGTTCTTTCGGATAACTGCGGTTGAGGGAAGCGTAAGATAGCTCTCTGCACTGCCGCTGGCTGTGATAGCAGCATACATGCCTGGCAGCAGTTTTCCCTTCTCGTTGTCCGCTTCCAGACGCAGCGTCGCCGTCGCCTCTTTGGGATCGATATTCGGGTAAAACTGCAGTTTCCTCGCCTTAAATGGCTGCTCTACCCCTACTGCTTTGACACTGAAATCATTCAGCTCATGATAACGGTAAAGATCTTTTTGGTAGATCTTCACTTCGATCCACACCGTCTGCAGATCGACGATGGTAAAGAGCTTCTGTTTGGCGTTGAAGGCGCCGAGGTTGTTGACATTTTTTTCAAAAAGATAACCGCCGGCAGGCGCGTAGATGTAACTCTCTTCCTTCGCATGGCCTCTTTTTTTAAGCGCATTTATCTCGGCCTCAGGCAGGTCCAACAGTGCCAGCTTCTCCCTGGCACTCTTTACCATCTCGGGGCTGGAACGTTTTTTATCGTAACTGAGTGCATTGACATAGTCCTCTTTGGATTGCAGTATGTCCGGCGAATAAACCCTGGCCAGCCGTTCCCCTTTTGCCACCTTCTGGTAGATCTTGTCCGCATAGAGCGTCGTGATGTAACCGCCGAAACGCGGTGTCACATCGTAGATCCGTGCGTCATCTGCCGTGACATAGCCATAATTTTTCAGGCTGAATGCCTTCTTTTCCTCTTTGACCTTGACGGTCTGCACACTAAAGAGCTGTTTGACCGTCGCTTCGGAAGCCAGTAAAGGTAGACAAAATAGCAGCACCGTTATCAATTGTTTCATCGTATCTCTCCGATCAGCGCATCGAGTGCAGCCTCTGTCGTGTTAAATCTTACCGTCGAGGCGATAAGTTGTTCATCTAGTGCCAGCTTCTGTTTGAGCAGGTCGATATAGACAAAGAGATCCTGCCCACTCTGGACCGAAGAGTTAGTCAGCTCAAACATATGTTCGATCTGCGGCATGCTCTCGTCATGGATAATGCGGTAGATGGAGTAAGCCTCTTCCAGTTCTGCATAGCGTCCTACCGTCTCCCCTTTTAGCCGCTCAAGATAGTCCTGACTCACTGAGGCAGCCGAGAGAGCCGTCTCGCGGGCGGCTTCGGTGTTGTCGCTTTCGCTTCCGTAGATCGGGAGGGCCATCGAGAGAGAGACATTCACGTAATCGGTGTACGCCTGACGGTAGAAATATCCTACCTGAAGTGCCGGGTCGATATTGCCCGAGAGCTCCTGCACTTTTACCATGCTCTGCGCCGTTGCGACCTCTGACCTCGTTATCCCGTAGCCTCTGTTGTTCTCCAGCTTTGAGAGATAAAGCCCTATCTTTTCGGGTTCCTGAACATGTAGCTCGATATCGAGCTTCTCTATCGGTTCTGCCGCAAGGTAACCGAGCTTTGCGTAGAGGGCTTTGCGGCGGCTCTCAAAACGGCTTTTTTTAATCTTGAGCTGCGAGAGTGCCAGCTCCGCCGACATGATCCCCATGTGGTTGCTCGCGCGGGTCGAAGAGTAGGCGGTATTGAGATCAATGCTTTGGCGCGTCACCTGGATGTATTGATCTATGATATGAAGTTCTTCATCCACTTCCCAGATGCTGTAGGCCGTCATCTTGATCTCCTCGACGAGTTTCACCTTTGCCTCTTCCAGCGATGAGACGATCACTTTTTTCTGCGCGAGGGACCGTTCTGTCGCCGCATCGCGTTTTCCGAAAGAGGGGAACTTCTGTTTCAGTGTGACGCTTGTCGTCTGCATCGGTTCGATCGAACGGTCGGTAATATCGTCAAACTGGATATCGTTGACCCCAAAAGCGATCTCAGGGTTGGTAAAGTTACGCGTTGCCGAGATCTCATAATCTTCAGCGTTAAGACGCTCCTCTATTGCCTGAAGAGAGTGATGCGAGGATAGAGCGTTATCGATGATCGCATCCAGTGGCGTGGCACGTAACAACAACGGCAAAAGCATCAAGAAAACATATTTCATGATCTACCCTAGATATTGACGGAGGTTTTTACCCGAATTCTCTTGCCGGTTTTCGGTGTAATAAGAATATGGATCTGCCATGTTCCGCCCATCGCGAAATTGACATCGGCTCTGTATTTCCCACCACCTAAAGAGGTCGCTTTAGCAACACTCTCCATCGCCGGCATACCCGGCATAGCAGGCATAAAGACTTTTAGCTCCACGCTAGCACCTTCGGAGACTTTGGCGTCAAGCGTCAACATCATCTCAAGCGTGTTGTTGCCGATGACCAGAGGCTTTTCTGCGTTCATTACTACCTTGGTTGTTCTAAACGTTGCCGTTTTTTCAAAACCTGCTGCATGGAGCAGTCCGGTTGTCAACATGGCCATGATAAATATCCTGATCACTGTTTTCATTGACGATCCTTTTTCTTTAATTCAGTACTATTCTAGCAGAATTGCGTGAGGGGTTTGTGAGGATTTTCTATCCTCTCAAACACACCTCTTCGATCAGATCTTGCTGTTTTTCAGGCGCAGGGCATTAACGATCACCGACACCGAACTGAAACTCATCGCTGTCGCCGCAATGATGGGCGAAAGCAGCAGTCCGAAGAACGGGTAGAAGACCCCAGCCGCGACCGGAATACCAACACTATTGTAGACAAAGGCAAAAAAGAGGTTCTGGCGGATGTTTTTCATGGTGGCACGACTCAGTTTGCGCACCTTTACGATACCCAGCAGGTCCCCTTTTATTAAGGTGATGCCGGCACTCTCTATGGCGACATCGGTACCGGTTCCCATGGCAATGCCCACGTCTGCCTGCGCCAGTGCCGGCGCGTCATTAATACCGTCACCGGCCATGGCCACCACCGCTCCGGAGTCCTGCAGTTTTTGGATAACGGCGGCTTTCCCGTCGGGCATTACGTTGGCATAGACTTCGCTGATCTCCAGTTTCTGCGCCACGGCCTGTGCTGTCACTTCGTTGTCACCGCTGAGCATCACGACATGGATGCCTTCTTTTTTCAGTGCGGCAATAGCTTCTATTGATGTCGCTTTGACAGGGTCTTCGATCCCGATAATACAACTAAATTTAGAATCGATCGCCATAAAGATAACACTCTGACCTTCACTGCGCAATGCTGTAGCTTCGTCTGATACCGCTTTCATGTCAATCCCCAGACTTTCCAGAAATTTCTCACTGCCCAATACCACTTTTTTATTGTCGATATCGCCTTCGATCCCTTTACCGGTAACGGCGTTGAAATTTGCGACCTCGACAAGGTTCAGCCCCTCTTTTTTGGCGCGCTCGATGACCGCTTCTGCCAGAGGATGCTCACTCGCGTGTTCCAGGCTTGCCGCATACCGCAGGGCCTCTTTTTCATCCATACCTTCGACTGTCTTCAGGCTTGTCACGACAGGTTTTCCCTCTGTCAGGGTGCCTGTTTTGTCAACGACCAGGGTAGTTACTTTTTCCATGGTCTCCAGGGTCTGCGCGTCTTTGATCAGGATGCCCGACAAGGCGGCCCGCCCTGTTCCGACCATGATCGAGATCGGTGTTGCCAGCCCCAAAGCGCATGGACAGGCGATGATAAGCACTGCAACAGCCGCGACGACAGCGTAGGCAAGACGGGGCTCCGGTCCCCAGAACCACCATCCGAAAAAAGCCAGTATCGCAGAGAGCACCACGGCGGGCACGAAATAACCCGATACGGTGTCGGCCAGCTGCTGGATAGGCGCGCGGGAACGCTGCGCCTGTGCGACCATCTGCACGATCTGCGAAAGCATCGTGTCGCTTCCGACACGCTCTGCCCGCATAACGAGTGTTCCGTTTTTATTGAGTGTTGCGCCGATCACGGTATCATCGGCCGACTTGGCGACCACGACCGGTTCTCCCGTGATCATCGACTCATCCACATTGCTCTGCCCCTCAATGACAACCCCGTCAACAGGGATCTTTTCACCGGGCTTGATGCGCAGACGGTCTCCCGCCTGAACACGTTCGAGATTGACATCTTCCTCGTTGCCTTCTGCATCGATACGATGGGCCTGTTTCGGTGCCAGGTTGAGGAGTGTTTTGATAGCACTGTTCGTCTTGCTGCGGGCTTTCAGCTCCAGCACCTGCCCCAGCAGCACCAGGGTGACAATCACGGCAGCTGCCTCAAAATAGACATGTACCAGCCCCTCACCGGTCCGCATCAGCGGCGGAAAGATCTCAGGCAATAAGAGTGCGACGATACTGTAGATCCATGCCGCTCCTACGCCGATCGAGATGAGTGTGAACATATTCAGGTTCCATGTTCGCACCGAGTTCCAGCCCCGTACGAAAAAAGGCCACCCGCCCCAGAGGACCACCGGAGAAGAGAGGGCAAATTCAAACCATTGAATGCTCTTCATGGAGATCCCCTCGGGGAGATATTGCGGAGCAAGATCGCTGACCATGGCGATGATAAAGAGCGGCAGGGCCAAAACAACACTGATCCAGAAGCGTCTGCTCATATCATCGAGTTCAGCATTGCCTTCCGTCGATTCCACCATAACGGGTTCAAGCGCCATACCGCATTTAGGACAGCTGCCGGGTTCATCTCTGACGATCTCCGGATGCATAGGGCAGGTGTATTGGGTTTTGACCGTTGGTAATGCTTCGACCTCTTTTTCCAAAGCCATGCCGCACTTTGGACATGTCCCAGGATGTTCCTGATGTATCTCCGGATGCATGGGGCAGGTGTAAAAGTCCTGGCCGATATCACAGCTGTCATCTTCACAATACGATTTCGCTTCGGCACTCATGACGAAGCCCCATCCTTATCTTCCAGGAGCTCCCTCTTTCTTTTATACGCCTGCTCATCGATCTCACCGTTGACATACCGCTTATCAAGGATCTCTTTAGCCGTCAGCCCCTCTTTTTTATTGCTTTTATTGTTGTTAATATAATAGACCAAGACGACGATCAACAGAAGCGGTATCAGCCAGCCCAGTCCCATTCCAAATCCCCATCCACTCATTCCATAATCATACATCTTGGACTCCTTTTTGTATTAAGTATATCGAGCCTTTGTGAGAAACCTGTGAGTCATTATTATTCATAAACTTATCAATACAGAAAAACATAAATATAATCTAATCTTATTTAATAAGAAAAATTGAAGAGAGTGGGGAGTAGTCTGAATATAAGTTTTTATTAATTGACCATCACTAATGTCTGTCAATTTTAAGCCTTACTAAACTAATAGGAGTTTTTATGTCACGTTTTTTTATTTTGGTTGGCATTATGCTGACCGGTCTCCTTTCCAATGTTTATGCCATGCCGGCATTTTCGCGTCAGATGGGGGTAGCCTGTAATAGCTGTCACTCTCAAAACGGTTTCCCGGCCTTAAATGCAAATGGTAGAAATTTCAAAGCAAGCGGTTACACTCTAATAGGGACACAGGGTACGATTACTGATCCGGCCAAAGAACACTTTCTTTCACTTCCGGAGACACTCAATGCCTCTTTTGTCGCAAAAGTACGTGTTGTAGACAGTGATAATTCAGCAACAGAACTTCAGTTCCCTGACGAAGCGGCATTGGTGATCGGTGGGCGTGTTGCTGAGCATGTAGGTACATTTGTTGAAATAGGCTATGACAGCGCAGAGAACAAGTTTTTACTGGCAAATTTTAAACTTCCGTTTACCTACCGTGTAGACAAGTATACCTTTGGTGCCGTCCCGTACCTTACTGACGGGTTCGGACCTTCTGCTTCTTTCGAAGTTCTCAATACGGGAGCTGTCAGAAATACAAGGGTCCTTGAAGAGAGAAAAGTTGTTTCCGCGCAGCAATATATCGGTACGGCGACCAGTGCAGAAGGTCTCGGTCTTTATGTCTACAATAAATTGTGGAATGTTGTCTATTCTGCCTGGGTGCCATTGACAGGAAGCGTTGCAGAATTGACACCGGCCCATTATGCCAGGGCAGTTCTAACACCTAAAATTGGGGAATGGGACCTAGGGTTCGGGGGACAGATTTGGTGGGGAACGGCTAAGTATCAAAACGATGCCAACACCTCTGGGCCATTGATAGAAAAAAGTACCGATGCCTACGCTTTCGACTTTCAGGCCATGGGAACTATCGGCGATGTGCCTTTAAGCTTTTTTGCTACCTATGCCGTAGCCGCGTACGATGCTAACTCGCTTTATGCTTCAAGTGCCAATGACAAATCTGCAGCAACAGTTCTGACAGAAGTAGCGCTCTTGCCAACAGTTCTGATGGTCTCAGCAGGGTACAGGGATGCAGACAACGGTAACGCAACAAACTCTTCCGACAATGCAGCGATTGCTGCTCTAAAATATTATTTTATGGAAAACGTACAGTTCCAGTTTGATTATACCAACAACCTTGATCAGCCTGATAACAGGAACCAGTACCTTTTCATGCTATATGCGGCATTCTGATCTCGTAGATTCTATACTTAATAGAATAGAATCTTATTCTATTACAAAAACTTGTCAGTAGTTTTGACACATTATCTCCAATGGCAGCCGGCTGACCTTCATTTTCTATACTGTCCCAAGGTATAATGAACGTTAGAAAAATGTCGGCTCACAAACGTTTCACACAGTCCCGGCATAATACACCTCCAAAGGAGTAGCTAATGGAACAGACATTTCAAGTCGAAAACGTAAAGTGCGGTGGGTGCGCCTCGACACTCAAGAGCAAGCTGAAAGAGCCTTTCGGAGAGGTCGAAGTCGACCTTGAGAAGATGCCAAGAGAGATCACCCTTGACATCGATGAGAAACAGATTGATGCACTTCGGACAGCACTGAGAAAACTGGGCTACCCGATGAGCGACGAGAAACTGAACCTTTTTGATACCACGACCACCAAAGCAAAAAGCTTTGTCTCCTGCGCCATCGGGCGTATGGACAACCCTTCGGAGTAGCAGTTTACGCATTTGCCGTTATAATGCCCTATGCAGATATTACTCCTTGAAGATGACACTGTCCTCTCCGACATCTTGTTAGACTATTTACAAGAGCAGTATGAGGTGACACATACTTACACTGTGAAAGAGGCCTGGCGCCTTTGTGATGAGAACCGTTACGACCTCTACATCTTCGACATCAATGTTCCTGACGGCGACGGCATCACCCTCTTGAAAGAGCTTCGCACCTTCCGCGATGAAACTCCGGCTATTTTCATTACCGCTTTTCATGACACAAAACATCTTAGTGATGCTTTTCACTCCGGCGGTAACGACTTCATCAAAAAACCCTTTGACTTAGAAGAGTTGAGCGTGCGCATCGACAACATCAAGCGTCATTTCGGTCTGGACACGCAGATCTCACTCTCTGACGATATCGGCTTTGATCCGCAAACTCATTCGCTGTACATCGCAGAAACAACGCATAAGCTTAGTGCCAAAGAGAGTGAATGCCTCCACTACCTCTATAAAAACCGTAATAGAATCGTCAGTTCTGACGAACTCCTGCAAAACCTCTGGGCTTATGATGAGATTCCCTCGGAAGACACCATCCGTACCCTCATCAAGCAGCTGCGCAGACATATCGGCAAAGAGCATATCATCAACATCAGAGGCGAAGGGTATTGCTATGAATAATCTCGAAAAACGCTCCTTTTACTCATTTTTGAGTCTCTACATCGGCTCCTCTTTTCTCTTTTTGGCCCTGGCAGGTTTTTGGTATTACACCGCCCAGAAAAATGCCTTGCAAAACAACAGCTACTTTCAGATGCAGCACTACAGCGACAAGGTGAGTGCCGCCATTATCAATGCACATATGCAAGGGGGCAGTCTGCACCTTCCTGCCGCTGCGCCTCAGACAGAGCTCACCTTGATCTCGACACAAAACGACGTAGTGTACGGTGCATTGCCTCATGAGATAAGCATATTGAAAAACAACTTTTCGATACTTGAGAACCGCTCCATCCTGATCTCAGATACTCCACAAGAACATCTCAACATCAAATATGTCATTGTCCAAAGCAGCATATTTCATCAAGAGCTCGAAGCCCTGTTGGCCCATGTCCTTTTAGTGATGATCGTCATTGCTTTGGGCATTGTATCCGTCGCCTGGGTCCTCTCCAAGATCTTTATGCGGCCTATCCGCCAGAAAGTCGAGCAGATCGAGCAGTTTGTTCAGGACATCTCACATGAGCTTAACACACCCATCACTGCACTGAAGATGAGTGCCAAACGTGCCATGCAAAAAGGGGTTTATGACGAAAAGATCCTCACCAACATCTCCATCAGTACCAAGCAGCTCTACAGCATCTACCAGTCACTGGCCTATCTCAACTTTTCCACACCCAAACAACAGCCCGAGACCATCGACCTGCAGCCGATCCTCGAAGAGAGTATCGCCTATTATGCCGAGCTGAGCCGCGCCAAGAACATTAGCTTTGACACAGCTATCAGCAGCGCATCTCTTCTCATCACCGAAGAGCGGGCAAAACTTCTTTTTTCCAACCTCATCTCAAATGCCATCAAGTACTCTATGCCAAACACGACCATAACAGTTACCCTAAAAGAGCATGTTTTCAGCATTCAGGATGAAGGTGTCGGCATCGCCGAAGAGAAGATAAAAGAGATATTCAAACCCTATGAAAGAGGTTCGCATATCGCCGGCGGTTTTGGGATAGGACTGAGTATTGTAAAGCAGATATGTGATGAGTTTAAGATCAATATTAATGTTGAATCGGAAATCGATAAAGGGAGCTGTTTTACACTCACGTGGTCATGAAGGTGTGCCGCCATCGACTATAGCGGCACGAATTCAGCTTTTATGGTGCCCGCCGTTCTACTCGCTTTTAGGTTGACTTACGACCCGGTTTCTTCCTCTCGCCTTGGCTGAGTAGAGAGCATGATCGACCCGCTCCATAATGCTCTTTATCGTATCATCTTCCGCCAGCTGGGTCACGCCGATACTGATCGTAAGACGCGTTGGAGCCTTTGGAAAGTCCGTCTCGGCGACAAGCAGCCGCAGTTTATCCGCTGCATTATGGGCACTTTCAAGATCTGAGTCTGGAAGCAGGAGCACAAACTCCTCCCCGCCCCACCGGGCAAACAGGTCACAAGAACGGATACTTATAGTTATCAGATCCGATAATCCGATCAGCACAACATCTCCGGTGAGATGACCGTAGTTGTCATTGAACTCTTTAAAATGATCTATATCCAGCATCGCGACCGAAACTGCTGAATGGTAGCGTTTCACTCGGGCAAGAGAATCCGCAAGCTCGGCCTCTAGATAGTTACGGTTAAAACAACTTGTTAGAGGGTCATGTGTTGCAAGATAGCGGTACTGTTCCGATGTCCTGGTCAACTGCGTCACATCTGTCAGCGAAACGACAAAGCGTTTTCCGGCCGGGTTTATGTTGATCCTGAATACGGAGTGTACTCCCGTACTCTCCGACTTCAGGGTGACCAGCCTATCATTATCGGGCAGGTTTTTCATCTTCTCTATCCACTCAAGCGGCTGAAAGTGTTTCTCCTTGTCATCGTTGTGCCGGTATAACAGGAGATAATCACTCAACTTGAGCCCCCTGGCATCGAATTCAGCGAGACTCGTTGTACCGAAAAATTTGTGAAAGGCAGTGTTCGCGGCATCTATCCGCTCGCCGTCGGTGAGCATGATGATATCGCTGCTGCTGTTGAGGATCTCCTGCGTCTCGTCATTTTTACTTTGCAGTTCCTGCGTCCTTTCACTGACCGTCTTTTCCAGCATCTTGTTGGCAAGGATCATCCGCCAGTTATACGCGATCTGAAAAGGGATGATAAAGAGCAGAAAAAGAGCGCCGTAGAAGAGGTTTTTCAGCAGCGAGTTTCTCAGAAGGGTCTCTATATTTGAGATATCGATGTCGGCAGCGACGATGTAGCACAGCCCATCCTTCGACGTCATGGGTACGAATACGCTGCGGAAATATCCCCATTTGTCGCGGTACTCCACATAGCTGATCTCACCGGACTCAAATGCCTTATGCAGTTCAGAAGGCGCATCATCGTAATATTCAAAATAGGTCACAAGATTAACCTTAGTGCTACGCTCTTCTTCGGTACCGTTTGAGGCAGTAAAAAAGGTCTTACCGTCGACCAGGATCATCGAATAGAGGTATTTAAGCTTTACGATATCGGCAAACTGGGAGAGTCTGATAATATTGGACCAATCCTCTTTGGCTGAGACGCTGTCAGCATTCATGCCTTTGTGGTGAAAGCCTTCGGGAAGCAGTATAGGGATGCTCATGGCACTCTGCAAAAGTGTTGCGTCAATATCTTCTATCAGGTGGCGTTTCTCTGTGTAATAGGCGTCAACAGTGAAATAGACGATCCAGACAAGATAGAGAAGGATGGCAATGAGAGCACGGCGGTCCGGTTTAAACAAAGTATGCCTTACTAAATGTGGTTGAACATATTGCGTTCCATACGCACCTACAAGATATGATTAGATGTTATAACGTAATTTTACCAAAATTTGAATGTCATAATCTCGATTTTTCTCTATACTACCACTTCCCGCCTAAAACCTTCACCACCTTTTCTCTAGAGAAATTAAGTCCCGAAATTTATGTTTGTTTCGGGATCGGAATGAGTATTGTGAAGCAGATCTGTGATGAACTCAATTTTGATATTGAATAGGAAGTAAATAAAAAAAGCTGTTTTACACTGACGTGGTAAAAAGGGGACGACGTTTCGACCGAAACGATGCAAAAGCCGCCCCTCAGACTGTTAATAAAAAAGCCGTACCTTTTTAAGGGGAGAGCTATAGAACCCTCTCTACGTAGTGTCAATCCGATGGAATAGTCTCTTTCTTAGGTTTAAACCAAATTTTATAGTTACGCTTGCATTTAAACTTGTGTATCCAAAGTGAATGCTATGATGCTTTTAAAAATTAATCAGGAAGAGATTATGAATGATATCATGTTCCCGTTTTTAGAGCACATTGGAGCAAAACTGGTTCGTGCTGAACAAGGAGAGGCCGAAGTCTCTCTGAAAACAGCCCCTTATCACCTGCAGCATATGGGGTTTGTGCATGGGGGCGTCATCTCCACGCTGATGGACAATACCGGCTGGTATGCAGCTGTCTCCAACCTGGACGAAGGGTTCACCTCTGTCACCATGGAGATCAAGATTAACTATCTCAAACCCGCTTCGGGAAAAGAGCTCAGAGCCATTGCCAATGTAAAACGTCAGGGGAGAACGACCTCCTTTGTGACAATCGAACTCTTCGATGATGAAAAGCTGGTCGCCTATGCTACCGGCACATATGTTATTGTCCAAGAGAAGGAGAGACAAGAATAGAGAATATTATCCCCGGTTCTCTGCTTCCTGGGCAGCTTTTTCCCGTGCTTTGTCTTTTTTACTTTTGCCTTTACCTTTGACGGGTAGCGAGCCTTTCTCTTTTTTAGGTGCTTCGCCTGTCAGTTCAAATCCTACTATCTGCTCTCTTTCAAGCTTGATACCGCTGCGCTTTTCGATAAGTTTAAAGTGCTCCATCTCTTCATGATCTATAAATGAGACAGCCTTGCCCGATCGACCCGCACGGGCAGTTCTTCCTATGCGGTGGATATAATCGGCAGGTGATCGCGGCAGATCAAAGTTGACAACACACTCGATGTCATCGATGTCCAGACCACGTGCTGCGATGTCCGTTGCAAAAAGCACCTGTATCTTTTTCTCTTTGAAATCCTTAAGCGTTTCGTTACGCTCTTCTTGCTCAAGGTCGCCGTGAAAAGATTGGGCTGCTATGCCGTACTTTTTAAACTTCATCGCAATATTATCGGTGGCACGTCTGTTCGCCATAAAGACCAAGACCTGCCCATACTTCTCTGTTTTTAAAAGATGTCTGAGAAGTGGACCGCGGTTGTCACGGTTCACCTCTATGACACGCTGCTCAATCTTTTCAACGGTCTGCTCTTCACCCTCGATGCTCACTTCTACCGCTTTATCGGTGATCTTTGCTGCAATGTCCAGGATCTTTTGTGGATAGGTCGCAGAGAACATCAGGTTTTGGCGTTGCGGCGGGATCGCCTCTAAAACTGCATCTAACTCTTCGGAAAAGCCGAGGTTTAACATCTTGTCCGCTTCGTCTAAAACCAGAAACTCCAAATGTGAAAGGTTCATCTGTTTTTTGTTCAGCACATCTAAAAAACGTCCCGATGTCGCTACTAAAACATCACATCCCTGCTGGATCTTGTACAGTTGGTCGCCGATACTCTCACCGCCGATGACACTGACCACTTTCGGTTTGGTCTCAAGATATTTGCCAAAAGTATTGAAAGTGTCAGCCACCTGAAGTGTCAACTCCCGCGTCGGCGTCAGCACCAGCACTTTGATCTTCGCTTTTCCCTCACCGCGGCGCTGCGATAAAAGCTCAAGGATCGGCAAAACAAAACTCGCACTTTTACCGCTTCCGGTCTGAGCCTTTGCCATGACATCCTGTGCGTCTAATACAAGAGGGATGACTTTATTTTGAATCGGTGTCGGTCTGTTATAACCGACCTCCTGTAGTGCATCAAGTATCTGCGAAGAGAGACTGAATTTAGAAAATGGCATTTACTGTTTCCTCATATTGCTTATTTTTTCTGCTTTGTGAGTGTTGTTGTCATTGAAAGGCTCTTCCAGACATGCATACCGCCACGATACCACTTCATCTTTTCAACAGGATAGCCGATCGCCAAGTACCCTCTGATGGCTGCCGGTGACTGACCGCACCAAGGACCGTTGCAAAAAAGCAGCATTGTTTTGGCCTTGGAAAAGTCATAACTTCCATCTTTGTTCGTCACAACATTAAGATCTTCGAGCATAAATCCAAATTCATCCGGGTACTTCTTAGGATTTTGCACCATCGTAAACCAGTAGTTGACAGCGCCAGGGATCGTCTCATATGCATACCAGTCAGATCCGCGTGAATCTACCAATATTAGCTCTTTGTTCGTCGCCTTCTCTTTAATGAATGCCAACACTTCCAATTCGCCATAACTCTCTATACCTTCAGCCATGTGCATAGGTGAGAGTTTCCCAACTGTCTCCACAAAGGTACCCTTGCATTGTTCAGGAACGGACGCTGCCGCATAATTCCCTTCCCAAACCGTTGCATTGTTTACCTTTAGCTCAAAACACTCCTTGGGAACATTACGTTGCAAATGGTATTTTTTACCGTCTTCATGTACCGTATCAACACCTGTGTATTGCAATACACTGTAATCTGCTGCCTGTACGATAAGTGCCAATAACATTAGTAATAATATACGTATCATCTTTCTCTCCTTTTTGTTCATTATACCGCTCTAACTTCTCTATTGCACCCTTGTCATCTCACTGATGTCAGAGGCGAAGTTTCGACTAAAGCACCTTTTTTATACCGTTTCATATATTCTACAATCATACCATGAAAAAGCGCTAACTCACGGGCAAGATGGTCATCAACAAAACCTTCCATACACCATGCTTGCAGGTCATCATACGTTTCGAACTCCCATCCGAGAGCAGACGTGAGCTGCTGTGTGTATTTGTCGACCACCATAACCCCTCGTTCGCATCCATAACAGAGAATCGCATCGGCACTCTCGGGACCGATGCCACGTTGAGAAAGCAGCCACTCCCGGCTCACCTCTTGTTGAAAGTTATAGAAGTCACTAAAATCACTGATGATATTTTGGCAGAGGGTCTGGATATTTTTAGATTTTGCTTTAAAAAAACCGCTGGGACGAATGCATTCAATAAGGAGTTCTATCTCTGTCGCCGCTAAGCTTTCAAGCGACAGAATATTATTGTTCCGTAAATTTATCAGGGACTCTTCAACACGTTTCCACTGTGTGTTTTGGGTCAAAATGGCACCGACCAACACCTCAAAGGTATACGCATTTGGCCACCAGAATTGCGGTGATTTTTCTAGTAGGTCAAGTTTTTGAACTGCTAAGTAGAGATCATGGCCGGTATCAATCATACTTCCAGCCACGCCTCGCTCTCCAGACGTCTGCCGTCATCAAAGATCTTGAGTTTTTTTGCACGGACACATTTGCCGTCTTCGAGATCCATAATGGCGATCTGTAAGATCTTTTTACATTTATCGGGAACATTAAAATGACCGCCGATACCGGTTAAAAACCTTTGAAGAGGGATTTTAGCCTCCATACCGATAACATTGTCTCGACAGCCTGTCATACCAATATCACTCAGGTAGGCCGTCCCTTTAGCCACTTGAAAGTCATCTGTTCCCACATGGGTATGCGTTCCGATGATCCCGCTTATCTCACCCTGGAACATCATCATCATGGCCCGTTTTTCACTGCTGGCTTCGGCATGGATATCCATGAAGATCGCGTCTGCACCCTCTTCTTTCAGTGCAGCAACCGCCTTTTGCGCGCAGATAAACGGATTGTCTACCATGGGCATCGTGTAATGTCCCATGACATTCATAACACCCAGTTTAGTACCGTTGACCTCATATATTTTAACCCCTGTCCCCGGCATAGCCTCAGGGTAGTTGTGCGGGCGCAGAAGCTCCATCTTCTCAAACAGAGGGGCGATCTCTTTTTTGTCAAAAGAGTGGTTACCGCCTGTCATCACGTCAATGCCGGTGGCAAAGAGCTCTTTGGCATTTTTTTCTGTCAACCCGAAACCGTGCGAAGCATTTTCATAGTTAGCGATAACAAAATCGACACCAAACTCTTCACGCAGTTTTTTAAGGTGTTCTTTGACCATACTTCGACCCGGACGGCCGACTATATCGCCGATAAATGCTAATGTCACGTGTTTTACCATTTTTACAATACCTTCGGTTTTGCAT
>JAQIBF010000026.1 GCA_027859195.1 Helicobacteraceae bacterium | reverse complement strand
TTTCGTCAATAAGATACTTTGTGTGCTCTGTTTTATATCTGCTAACAACCAAGTCCTGATAATATTCTTCTGAGAGGTCTTTCTCTTCAAAGACTAAAGAGAGTGTCTGTAAATTATCTTTGTACTGTGCAGCGATAGCTGTGATGGCAGAAGAATCCAAACCTCCAGATAAAAAAGTACCGATAGGAGCATCACTAACTAACTGTCTTTTGATGCTCTCGTGCAATAAGCCATGAACATCTTGAACTATCTCATTATACGGTTTTACAATCTTCGGTTCATATTTATATTCATCATACTTAGTCGTTACAAGAATACCATTTGAGAAATAGGCATAGTGTCCTGCTGGGAACATAAATATATTTTCATAGATCGTGATAGGTTCAGGAACGGATCCTAAAAGTAAAAAAAGTATTTTTGCTTCAAGGTTTATTTTGCTCGAGAAGTTTTTCAACGTTTTTATCTCTGAGGAAAATACAAAATCATTTTCGTCTTGAAAATAATATAAAGGTTTTATTCCACTTCTATCACGAGCTAAAAACACTTCGCCACTAGCTTTGTTATAAATGGCAAAGGCAAACATTCCATTCAGTTTGTCAACTATCTTCTCTTTGTACTCAATAAATCCATTTAATATTACTTCTGTATCGGAATGAGAATGAAAAACATATCCCTTTGCCTCTAACTCTTTTTTAATTATTTCAAAGTTATAGACTTCACCATTGTAAACTAGAACGTATTTTTCATTCTCGTTTATCATTGGCTGATGACCATGATTTGAGAGATCTAAGATTGAGAGTCTAGTGTGTCCCAAAGCAAGATTATTATCAAAATAGACTCCATTATCATCAGGACCACGATGATCCATCAACAATAATGTTTTTTGAAACTTGTTTGTATCAATAGGTTTATTGGCTATTTGGCCTAGAATTCCACACATATTAGCAACCTCTACTAAACATCATAAAAATTTTCATACCAATTTACAAATTTACCTACACCAACCTTTAGCTCTGTATTAGGTTTATATCCAAAATTATTTTCTAATTCAGTTGTATCTGCAAAAGTGGAAACAACATCACCATCTTGCATAGGCAACATGCTTTTTTCTGCAACTTTTCCAAGTGACTTTTCAATAGTCTCAATAAATTCCATTAAGGCAACAGGTGCATTGTTCCCGATGTTGTATATTTTGTACGCAGCGGATGAACTCTCCGGTGTGGGATTTTCTGCATTCCAGTCTGGATTAGCTACCGCTGGATTGTCGATGACTTTAATAATGCCCTCTACTATATCGTCTATATAAGTGAAATCGCGGCTCATTTTGCCATGGTTAAACACTTTTATATGTCTATCATTTAAAATGGCATCGGTGAACAACATTGGCGCCATGTCTGGTCTGCCCCACGGACCATACACTGTAAAGAAACGTAAACCAGTAGTTTGAAGACCATACAAGTGAGCATAAGTATGTGCCATCATCTCACTTGACTTTTTGGTCGCGGCATAGAGACTTACTGGATGATCTGTATGATCGGAAGTTTTAAATGGCTGTGACTTGTTCAGGCCATATACACTTGAACTACTCGCGTACGATAGGTTTTTTACGCCACTATGACGGCATCCTTCAAGTATGTTTAAAAAGCCTACGATATTACTGTCTATATAAGCATGAGGGTTTTCTAAAGAGTAACGTACACCAGCTTGAGCAGCTAAGTTCATGACAGCATCAAACTTCTCTTCTTTAAAAAGCTTTTCCATCCCCTCACGATCTGCCAGGTCTAGTTTTATAAACTTGTGTTTAGGAAAGAGACTTGAAACAACAAATTCATTGTCTTTGACACTGTCTCTATCTATCCCTAACTCTTTAAGACGACCATATTTTAAGTTTACGTCATAATAGTCATTGATATTGTCTAGTCCAACAACCTCGTCGCCTCTCTCAAGTAGTTTCTTTGCTAAGTGAAAGCCTATAAAACCTGCTGTTCCTGTGACTAATATTTTCACTATGAATCACTCCCAAATACATCTCTAGTATAGACTTTTTCTTTGACATCTACGATGTTCTCAGAGATACGATTGGCAACGATGACATCGCTTATGCTTTTATACTCTTTTAAATCTTTAATGACCTTGGAACGAAAAAATTCCTCTTCTTCCAAAACCGGCTCATAAATGACCACTTCGATTCCCTTGGCTTTGATGCGCTTCATGATCCCTTGGATAGCAGAGGCCCTGAAGTTGTCGGAACCCGATTTCATGACCAGACGGTAGATCCCCACCACTTTGGGGTTGCGTTTCATAATCGACTCCGCAATGAAATCTTTTCGGGTGCTGTTGGCATCGACGATCGCACCGATGAGCACACTCGGGACATTTTCGTAGTTGGCACGCAGCTGCTTGGTGTCTTTTGGCAGACAGTAACCCCCGTAACCGAACGAAGGATTGTTGTAGTGCGTTCCGATGCGCGGGTCTAACCCAACACCTTCTATGATCTGTTTCGAATCCAAATTGTGACTCTGAGCATAAGAGTCCAACTCATTGAAGTAGGCTACTCTCATGGCAAGATAAGTGTTTGAAAACAGTTTTACTGCTTCTGCTTCTGTAGAGTCTGTAAACAGTGTCTCTATGTTCTCTTTTATGGCGCCACTTGCAAGTAAACCTGCAAAGACCTTGGCTCTGTCGCTTTTTTCACCGACAATGATTCGGCTTGGGTAAAGGTTGTCATGAAGGGCCAAGCCTTCTCTTAAAAACTCTGGCGAGAAGATGATGTTTTGCGTGTTGAACTTTTCTCTTAAACTCTTTGTATAGCCAACAGGAACAGTAGACTTGATCACCATCGTTGCGTTTGGGTTAATCTCTAGAACATCTGCAACAACATACTCTATGGATTTAGTGTTAAAGTAGTTTGTCTCAGGATCATAATCGGTTGGCGTAGAGATGATGACATAGTCTGCACCTTCATAAGCCTCTTTTTTGTCCAGAGTAGCTCTAAAATTCAGGTTGTCTCTTTGAAGATACTCCGAGATCTCTTTGTCTTCGATAGGTGAGATCTTTTTGTTTAGCATCTCCACTTTTTCGGGGATGATGTCAAGCGCCACCACCTCGTTGTGCTGTGCCAAAAGAATGCCGTTAGATAGACCCACGTAACCTGTACCTGCGATAGCAATTTTCAAATGTTTTCCTTATACCAGTTATACATTTTTTCGATGCCCTCTTTTAACTCGACCGTATGTTTCCACCCAAGACCATGCAATTTGGAGACATCAGTCAGCTTTTTCATCGTACCGTCCGGCTTGTCGGCGTTGAAATAGAGCTCGCCTTTGAACCCGACGATCGTTTTGATGGTCTCTGCCAGCTCTTTAATAGAGATATCAACACCGGTGCCGATGTTGATGTGAGTATTGCGAACCTCGTTCGCAGTGTTGGGTTTTGGGTTTTTGGTGTTGGGTTGAGAGGTGACTGCTTCGCAGGTTTTACCGTCTTGTGACGGGGTGGATTCTGAATCTAGTTCAGAATGACTGTATGTATCTTTAAAGTCTCTGTTTTCCATAAGGTAGACACAGGCATCGGCCATATCGTGGCTCCATAGAAATTCGCGCATCGGCTTGCCGGAGCCCCATATTTCTATGGAAATTTGAGGAGTGTTGGGTGTTGCGTTTTGGGTTTTGGGTTGTTTTTTGATACCGTAGGCATCTAGTTTCGTGATGATCTCATCTTCTGATGCAGAGCCATCAACATCTTCGATAGGAAGTCTGTTCAGATCTTCTCTAAGCGCATCCCAGTTATTTTCCTCGAGTGCTTTTCCTAAGTGGATCTTTCTGATCAGTGCCGGAAGAACATGTGACTTTTCAAGGTCGAAGTTGTCGTTGGGACCGTAGAGGTTGGTCGGCATGACTGAGATGTAGTTGGTACCGTACTGCAGGTTGTAGCTCTCGCACATCTTGATACCCGCGATCTTGGCGATGGCGTACGGCTCGTTGGTGTACTCAAGCGTGTCCGTCAGCAGACACTCTTCGGGCATGGGCTGCGGTGCGTTTTTCGGGTAAATACAGGTCGAACCCAGGAACATCAGTTTCTTGACACCGTTTTTGTAACTCTGATGGATGATGTTGTTCTGGATCTGAAGGTTCTCATAGATAAAGTCCGCACGGTAAGTGTTGTTCGCCACAATACCGCCCACCTTAGCAGCAGCTAAAAAGACAAATTCAGGTTTTTCATTTTCGAAAAACGCTGCAACCGCTTGCTGATCCAAAAGGTCGAGTTCATGGTGCGTCTTGCCGATGACATTAGTGTACCCTTTGTCCTTAAGGTTGTTGACAATGGCAGAGCCAACCAGCCCACGATGACCAGCGACATAAATCTTTGAGTTCAAGTTCATGATTTTATCATTCCTTTCGCGTGTTACGTGCTAAGTGCTACGTTTTACGACTTTTCTCTTATTTTTTTTTGAAGATTAGACAGCATTGAGAGTATATGATCTGACTCTTCCACCCACTGCTTTCCATCTTTCTTATCGATATAACCTATGTCCATGCCAATATATGTTTGTGTCGCAAATTCTGCTGCTGAACCTTTAGCAATGTCTAAAAATCTAGCCTGATCTTTAGATGACTCTTTTTCCATGCCTTCAGCAATATTACTGGGAATTGAAAGCCCAGCACGTGTGATCTGGTCTTTAAAGCCGTAATCTTTACATTCTTTAAAGGCCTTGTAGACATTGGCAGAGAGACGAGCACTCTTTTTCCAAACATCCAACGTCTCACACTTCATTTACATTCCTTCGTAACACATAATACTTAGCACGTAGCACATCAACGATTACTCAAAGTAATTCATAGTCTTATACCCGCCGTCCTGCAGGTACTGCTCTTTTGTCATGAGGTGAAGGTCTGACTTCATCATGTCGTTGACAAGGTCTTCGAGGTCGTGTTCTCTCTCCCACCCCAGTTTCATCTCCGCTTTGGTCGGGTCGCCGATAAGCAGGTCGACTTCTGTCGGACGGAAGTAGCGGGCGTCGACGGCTACGGCAGT
>JAQIBF010000177.1 GCA_027859195.1 Helicobacteraceae bacterium | reverse complement strand
GTGCCCACCAGTTCGAGAATGAGAAAGAGATCCTTGAAAAAGGAACCGCTTTTTCCTTGGTCAAAGCACTTTTACAACTCAATACCATGAGCGGAAAAAAGCTGGTCGAGGTGATCGTTATGTCACGTAACTCACCTGACACAGGTCTGCGGGTCTTTAACTCCATAAGCCACTACGGACTCGATATCTCCAGAGCGGCATTTAGTGGGGGAACACCGCTTTCGCCGTATCTGAAAGCTTTCGATGTCGACCTCTTCCTCTCAAAGTCGGATGAAGATGTTCAGGAGGCAGTTGATTCCGGTGTGGCAGCAGCTGCACTCTATGCCCCTCCCGAAGAGCAGACCATAGAGTCAGACAAGATCCGGATCGCTTTTGACGCGGATGCAGTCATCTTTTCAGAAGAGAGTGAAAATATTTATAAAACAGAGGGACTGGAAGCCTTTTTGGCGCATGAAACAGCCAATGTGAACACGCCGATGAAGGAGGGCCCTTTTGCCAAACTCTTGATGACCCTTTCATTCCTGCAACAGCACTTTCCAAAAGACCAGTCACCCGTACGCATTGCTATTGTGACTGCCAGGAATTCACCGGCACATGAGCGGGTTGTTCAAACTCTGCGAACATGGGGTGTGACCGTAGATGAGGCTTTTTTTCTCGGTGGGTTGAATAAAGATGAAGTTCTGTCGGCTTTTAACGCGCATATCTTTTTTGACGACCAGGACCTGCATCTGCAAGGCGCTTCCAGAAAAGTACCGTCGGCAAAAGTACCGTACAAGAGTGGTTCATCGCTAAAACATTAACCGATATGCACGGTGAGCCAAAGAGCATTTTCAGAGGTTGATATGACTTTATGAAGTTCATGTGCCGGTATAAAAAGGGTATCTCCCGCTTTTAATGTTTTTTCCTCATCTTCTATCAACAGCAAGGCGGCTCCTTCCACAAGCAGTAGCCACTCATCTTCATCTTGCTCGTACCATGCGCTATCATTTAAACTATTAGAGACAATACGATTTATAGTTACATTTTTGTGTTGTAACAACTCTTTTACGGTTTCCTCACCTTCAATAGGTGTTTTGATGTTAAAAAAATTCATATTATTGACCTTTGTCAAGAGGTTGGAATAGACTATTTTACTATAATCCTAACCAATATAAAAGTATTTAAGAGGAAAAACAGATGGCTAATCTAAAAGAATTTATGACTAAAGACCACCGTCATTGTGATGACACTTTTGCAGCGATGGAGCAAAAGGCGAATAGTGAGGGTCTGGCTGGGGCAAAAGAGTTATACGCAGAGATGAAAGAAGAGATGGAACACCATTTCCAAATGGAAGAGCGTGTGATGTTTCCTGCATTCGAAGAGAAGACCGGGATGACAGAGGGACCGACGCAGATGCGTTCACTGATCAAAGAGGTCGGCGAGGCCATTGCCCGTGATAACAAAGAGCGTTTTTTTGGTCTGACAGAGACGATGATGATCATGCTGCAGCAGCACAACATGAAAGAGGAGCAGATGCTCTACACCATGGTACAGCAGCACCTTTCAGCTGACGCGGATCAGCTCATTTCAATGATGGAGTCGATGGTCACACAGTAATGAATTTTACAGGACTTTCTCTCGACCAGGCCCCGCCGATATCGGCACCGGTCCGATTTTTTTTAACGGCTCCGCTCTTTGCGATGACCGCTTCTCTGCTCATCTTCTTTTTTGACCCGACGCTGCTGATGAGTCGATTTAGTTTAGAGACGATTGTAGTGACCCATCTCTTTACCATCGGGTTCATCGCCATGGTGATGCTGGGCGCGCTGCAGCAGATGTTGCCTGTACTGGCAGGAGTACGCCTGCCGAAAGCCTCTTTGGTCGCGGCATTGTCCCACAGCCTGCTCTCTTTTGGACTCGTTTTGATGAGTATCGGTCTGCTCCAAAGTACCAAGATCGTCATCTTTGCTGCAACACTCTCCCTTGGTCTTGGGTTTTTGATACTGCTTGGAGCCATTGTCACCGCCATGCGAAAAGTGTCGTTTTTAACCCCGACTATACGGGGTATGCGCTGGGCGATCGGCTTTGCTTTTCTCATCGTGATGCTGGGGATGTACCTCTTAAGCTCTTACGGCACAGGTGTGATGGGTACGGCACATCTCAGTTTTGCCAACATGCATGCCGTTCTTGCCATCTTCGGTTTTGCGGGCATTCTCATCATCGGTGTCTCTTTTCAGGTCATCCCGATGTTTTATGTCACACCGCCTTTTCATGAGAACTACCAAAAGTATCTTGTTCTGGCTGTCGTCTCTGTGCTTGTGCTCTGGGCACTGCTCAGTTTTAGAGCAGAGGAGTTCGCGTGGATCGCTAAAGCACTGCTCGGCACTCTTTTTGCGGTGTTCGGCTATTTGGTCGTGGAGAAGATGAACCAGCGAAAACGTCCCATCGCCGACATCACCGTCTACTATTGGCGACTGGGTGGGGTGATGGCTCTATTGGGAGCTCTTCTTTGGCTTCTCTCCTCTTACCTGGAGGCTGACATCATCAGCTTTGTCGGCGTCATCATCGGCGGCGGTTTTATTATGAGTGTGATGACCGGGATGCTCTACAAGATCATCCCTTTTCTCGTCTGGTTCCATCTTAACGGCATGGGCTATATGAATATTCCGAGTATGGGTGAGATGGTGAATAAAAAGAGGGCATTGGGCCAGTTCGTTCTGTTTGTACTGTCACTGGCATTTTTTGTATCCGTTTTTTGGTTGCCTGTGATGATGAAGCTCGCAGCCGCAACACTGTTTGTATCGATGCTCCTTTTAGAGATCAACCTTGTGTTAGCGTATAAAAACTATAGTGAAGTCCGTAAGCGAAAGCCTGACTTTGATATGAGTGGCGTAAAGTAAACAGTCATTTCTGACTGTTTATAGCCACGGAACCGGAGTCATGTGCGAAGCACCGACGGAGGCAGG
>JAQIBF010000067.1 GCA_027859195.1 Helicobacteraceae bacterium | reverse complement strand
CCATCGGGTCCATTTTATTCTGAAAAAGGGGGACGTGGTTCTTTTTCACGCCAAAACGCTGCACTATGCCAACAAAAACAGCAGTGATGAACCTAAGATCTCATTTGTCTACAGTGTACGAGCTCTCTCTAACAAACCAATTCCAAATACACGCAGTGACTTTAGAGAAGTCGTCCTTTAGCAGGTCAGGCAGCTCTCTGCCAGTTTCATCAAAGCCGGTTCGATGACATGCTGTGTATTCGCCACATCACCAATCGACTTATAATTAAACTGACTGGCACTGTAACAGCTTACCTTGTCATTTTTACCTGCTAACAATCCGTCAATACCGAAATTGATAAACCTGTACGCCATAAGTCTGTCCCTGCTTGTCGGATTTCCCCCACGCTGGATATGTCCTAAAACTGTTGCACGCGATTCTATCCCGATAACATCTTCAAACCATGCTGCGACCTCTTCAGCGGACTCTTTTATCCCCTCTGAAATAACGGCCAGGAAATAACGGCGCCCCTCTGAAAGTTCTTTTTTGAATTTTGCTTCATAATCATGGAGGTTATAAGAAACTTCGGGAATCAAGGTCAGTTCTGCACCCGAGGTCAAACCTGACACCAAGGCCAGATAACCGCAGTCTCGGCCCATCGTCTCCACCACAAAAGCGCGCTTGAACGATGACGCAGTATCTCGCACGGCATCAAGGGCTTCACGAATAATATTGAGTGCCGTGTCAACCCCTAAACAGTAATCGGTACCGACAATGTCATTATCGATCGTCGATGGGATCCCGGCAAAAGCGATGCCATGTTCTTCATAAAATTTTGCCATCCCGCGAAAACTTCCGTCACCGCCCAAGACCACCAGCTTGTCGATGCCATGTTTGTCTAAATTATCTTTTGCGATTTGACGGTACGAAGCCTCCAAAAAGCGCTTGGAACGTGCCGAACCGATCTTTGTCCCGCCACGAGTTATAATGCCGCTAACGTCTTTATAACTTGCACTAACAATGTTGTTATCGATGAGACCTTCGAAACCGTCATAGACAAAGTACGGCTGCAGACCTTTTTCAATGCTGTATTCGACGAAGTGTTTAATGGCAGGGTTCATACCGGAAACATCTCCGCCAGAGCATAAAATCGCTATGTTTTTCATATCAATTTTCCCCTCTTGCTGCAATGGTTTTTATTGATCCTACTTTACTCCCGAAAAGAGTGAGACCTCTCACTCTTCTTCCGGAGATATCATCTCCGCCAGAGCATAAAATCGCTATATTGTTCATATCTTCCTATCCATTTTTCATTATCGATTATTGTACCATTTAATCATTACGGAAAACGATAAAGTATTCTATGTTTTACCAAACTTGATGCCTAGAAATTGGTATAATTCAAGCATGAACATTGAATTATACTTTTTACGCTCATCAGAGCACTTCATCGTTAAAGACCTTCTTCACTATGCTGCTCGTTTAGACGAAAGCGGAGAGGCCCTGAATGATCATCCTGACCTTGAACAATATCATCGGAACTACGGTAATTATAACGGCGATATCGGTGTCTATCTCTTTGTTGACAATAAGGTTGCCGGCGGTGCCTGGGTACGTATGTTACTTAATGGGTTTGGACATGTTGACACCAATACCCCGGAACTTGCTTTCGCTGTCTTACCGGAATATCGTAATCAAGGTCTAGGAACACAGATAATGCAGCAGCTTATGCGCGAGGTTGCCAAGATCTATCCTCAGATGTCTCTCTCCGTCCGTGAGGAGAACCCTGTTATACATCTATTTGAGCGGCTGGGATTTACAAAAGTGGACGGTTCTGAACAGACGAACAGTGCCGGCGCACTCACATTTACAATGCTGAAAATATTTGAAGAACAGACAGAAGAAAAAATGCCTAAAGCAAGCCTGGAAGAGGAGCGTTTTAGGAAATCATTTAGCTTCTAAACTGATCCTCTTATTATCATCACCTCTCAGCGTTTAACTTATAAAGTTTCTTTTTGTTGTATAAATCATTCTTATATAGTATAATCAAATATGAAACCTTCAATATCGGTTGACGCCGCACCGTCGATCTCGGAACTTTTTATTCAAGAAGAGATGCGCAGTGAAAAGTATGCAAATTCTGCGCGCATCTTTTTCACGTTGGTCTACCTTTGTACTGGTTACGCCATAAAAAACGAAGTACCCGAAACCTCATTTCTGATCATTATAATAGGTGCTTCCATCAATTTGCTGTATGGTATTATCGTCTATTTTATTACTGGCAATAACCGTCATTACAGATGGTTAAAATATCTTTCGGTCTGTGTTGATGTTTTTCTGCTCTCTATTGTTATCTACAGTATCGGCACCTTTCGCAGCTTTAAGACAGAGGCATTTTTACTCTATTTCTTATGGATAGGCCTCGCCACTATCCGATTTTCTCCTAAACTAACACTTATAACAGGTCTGCTGAGCCTGATCTCTTACTTCAGTATTACGCTTCTAGCATTGGGTAACCATACAATTGAACTGGGCACTATAACCGACTCTTTTATCAGCTCAAGGGTGAGTTTGACCAATATTATTGTGCAGATGATGTTTTTAAGTATGTTTGTCGGTATTGCGCTTTACATCTCCAGTATATACCGTACGCTTGTTGAAAAGGCTATCGACAAACTGCTTGTCGAAAAAGAGAATATTGAACTTTCCAAAACGCTAAAAACACTGAAATCTACCCAGAAAGAACTTCACAATAAAAACAGAGAGTTGCGGTACATCTCAGAAACAGATGCCCTCTCTCAACTCTATAACCGTCGTAAAACTGAAGAACTTTTACAAACCATCTGTGCACGAGCCAAGTTTCACAGCGAGCCATTCAGCCTCATTCTTCTCGACATTGACCTCTTTAAAAAGATTAATGACGAATACGGCCACCCTGTCGGCGACAAAGTCATCATACAGATCGCGGCAAATCTCAAGGTCAATGTTCGTGATGAAGATGCTGTTGGACGATGGGGCGGTGAAGAGTTTCTCGTCATCTGCCCGAGCCTTGAGGTAGACAGCGCTAAAGGGTTGGCCGAACGGCTTAGAAAAGATATTCAATTTAACTGCGGTGAACTTGCACGCACCGTCACCTGTAGTTTTGGTGTAACAAAATGGATGAAAGGGGATACGCCGGCGACCATCATCAACCGTGTGGACAAAGCACTTTACCAATCTAAGGAAAACGGTCGTAATTGTGTGACGCTTTTATAACTGAAATATCAAGTGATTAGAGGGTAAGACGTGTAAACGTAGAAGTAAGCGTGGTGCCAAAAGACACCACTGTAGATATTCACAAACTAGCTTGTGTTCTCAAGCTAGTTTGTGAGCGTTAACATTTGAGAGTAGCCTAGAAGAACCACTGTGTCGTAAGTTTCATACGTGTATCAGTATGTTCGCCGTCTTTTAGGTTCTTATCATAGTTATCTTCCTGATAAACCAGGCCGACTTTAGTCGTATTACCTCTGAGGTACCAGTTGATACCGGCGAGCTTTGACTCAAGATTGTAACCATCTTCTTTTTCCCATTTGTCCCACTTCTCGTAACGGACGAACGGTGCAAGGTAACCCAGCTGCTCGATGACATACTCGCCCGTAGCATACCAACCGTTGGACTTACCAGTTTCGTTATTCACGTTAAAATCTTTAACAACACCGTCAAACTCAAAGTACTCTGCCTGTATAAAAGCACCATAATAGTGGGCCGACATCTCAAGGTTGATCAGTTCATGATCAATATTTTGTGCTACGCTAGCTATATCAATATAGGTAATATCCGGGCTTTTCCAGTAAGCGGCACCAATCTCGAAGTGTTTGCCCTGTGCAAAATAGCTCTCCGTACGCTTAGTCTCCTCCCAGCCGTCAAACGGTGAAAGTACTATCTTACCGCCGTAGAAAAAGTTCTCTTGAGAAAAATCAGTACCGACAAATTTATTACCTTTCGCATCTTTGAACTTGCCCGAATAGACACCGTCACCGGCCGCTACTTCATAATGAATCTTCTTCTTCCAGTCTCCGTACATCTTGGCGTTGGTACCGCGACGGTTGTGAGTGATGTACTGCGCTGCTTCATCCGCGACATGCGGACGGTCGTAGTGCAGGACATAAGCCGACTTAACCGTTTCCGTACGAGAAATATCGATCTTACCGCGGTAAAGTTTGAAGTTGACCAGAGAGGTGTCAAATGGCTTGCTGATCTTCAGGTAGGCGTCACCGACGTTGAATGTCTGCTCCCCTTTGTCCTGATAGTTGGCCTTGTCATTACGGATATCCATTACATAAGAGATATGTTTCGTAAAGCCGGCTGAGATCTCAAAACGGGTACGACGAAGGTAAGCATCCCAATTGTTTGTATCTGGTTCTGCTGCAACAGCATAGTCTGTCTTCCAGTTCTCAAACGTTCCCTGGACACGGACACCCAGCTTGATCCACATGTCCGGGTTGTCAGAGGCGGTGAACTTCATGTTCGGACCAGTTTCTTTGCCCATCAGGAACTCGATAGAATCCGCATTTTCCACCGTCGGACCTTCTTGAAGAGCGCTGAGCGACTCCTTGCTCACATATTCGCCCATCGCTTGACGTCCCTCACCATTTTGTGTAAAGACCTGGCCTGTTACCGGGTCAGTGTAAAGTGTCATTGCTTCAGCAGAAGCCGCAGTGCTTAGCGTTAACGCTGCTAATGTTGATAATAGAACTTTTTTCATTTATATTCTCCCAAACTTTTGTTGGACGAATTGTAAAACATTTTGGTTACATTGAGGTTACAAAGTTGTTACTAAACAGTTGACTATCAGGCAATGCTTTCACCCGGGTTCTTTAACTTCACAAATACTCTTACATTATACATTAGAAGATTTCAGACCTGGGTTTTACTGCTACTAATGAATAAGAACAGCTAATACTCCACTTACACTCAAACGTTACAATACTCCAATCCAAAGATAAAGGTTTACTATGAAAAATTTATTACTTGTTTTTGCAGCAACTGCAATGCTAACGTCAAGTGCATTTGCCCACCACATGGCCGTTTACGAAGATGCCGGCGTCAATATCCCTGAATCGTCACCACACTTACTGATGACATTTTATTAATCTATAAACATTCATATAACATGGGAGAAGAGATACTTCCCTCATGAGTAACACTCCCTAACCCCGATCAAAATCGGGACTTCCTAGACAATTTTCCAAGATAACATTACTTTCAAAACCTCAAATAAGCGATATCAGAAGATAGCTGACACCACACTATTTTTATACTTCGGTATCTAAGATTACACCGTGCATTAGAACTTGAGTTGGTGAATGGTGAATGATGAATGATGAATGATGAATCTATTATGGAAGGGTTGTCGTTTTCAGATAAGGTGAAACTTAAATGAAGATTTGCATTTTCCTGGATCCCGGATCAAGTCCGGGATGACGTTCACCCGAGTGGCGTTAGCTCATCGCAATAGAACGCTATAAAGTAGTAGATTTAGTGCACCTTGTGCAAAAGGTTTGACCGACTGCGCACTGCTGTGCGCCGAGTGTCGAACTTTTGTGCGAGTTGTGCTGAAGATGCTATTTTATATTGGTTACCCAGTACTCTCGTATCATGTTCTTAGTTGCTTCCGGAAGTGGAATATAGCCAAGTCTTTTCGCCGCTTCATCACCATTTTTGAAAGCATAGTCATAAAATTTAATGACCTGCTTGTTAGTATCTGACTTTTCTGTCGGAAGAAGGATGAACGTTGCTGCAACGATCGGGTATGATGTGTCACCCGGCTGAAGTGCTAACATTGCGTAGAAATGACCCTCTTTAGTCCAGTTAGCATATTGTGCTGCTGCTTTGAAGTTCTCTTCTGTTGCAGCAACCCATTTACCGCTTGCTGTCTGCAATGTTGCGGCGGCAAGGTGGTTTTTCTCTTTATAGGCATTTTCAATATAACCGATAGTGTATGGTGTCTGCATAACTAAAGAAGCTACACCTTCGTTACCTTTTCCGCCAATACCGGTTGCCCAGTCAATGGCTTTACCTACACCGTAGTTGTCTGCCCAGTTCTTAGAGCTTTTGTTCAGGTAGTATGTAAAGTTGTATGTCGTACCTGATCCGTCTGAACGGTGAACGACAATGATCTTCTCATCAGGAAGGTTCAGACCTTTATTGTCTGCTGCAATCGTCGCATCGTTCCACTTAGTGATCTTGCCGGCAAAAATATCAGCTACCACTTCATTTTTGAGATGAAGCTTCTCGTCTTCGATGCCCGGTACGTTAAGGGCTACAACAATTGAACCGATAACGGCCGGGAATTGAAGCAGTTTACTTTTAACCAGCTCTTTTTTTGTAAGAGGCTTGTCAGAAGCACCGAAGTTGACAATACGTTTAGTGATCTGCTTGATCCCTCCGCCTGAACCGATACTTTGGTAATTTACACGAAACTTTGTCTCTTTACCGTACTGGTATGCCCAGTCATAATAGAGAGGTGCCGGGAAAGAGGCACCTGCCCCACTGATCTTATCGCTTGCGATAGAAGCAGTTGCAGCAACGGCAACCAGTAAAGCACTTGTAGCTAATTTTTTAAACATTTGAATCCTTTTGGATGTTTGATAGCGGCATTGTAAAACACAAATGTAACAAGAGGGTTACAAAACGAAATCACTTTAGATTTCTGGTCTTTTCATTTTTCTGTAAATATCAGTTCTCTCTCCTCTCTGCACTTCTTAAACTACTTGAAAAAGAGATCTCTTATATCCCCTTGCGACATAGCCACTAGCTACCACCAATAATCCAAATATGGATTAATCCAAAGTTTTAATGTTAATAGATGCATTACCGCTTGAATGGTTCGTGCATCTGCAAGGCAGACTAAAGGAGAGAAAGAGCGTTAAAAAAATAGCTCTTCTTGAGCCGTAGCGAGTGGCGAAGAATAAAAAGCTGTCACAGACCATTATTTAAGACGAACAGGAAAGTTTCAGGTTTTTCACACTTTTGGGAGAGATGCCCGCAAAGCTCTCCATCTCCGGATGTTCGTCAAAAGGTGCACGGGCCAGTGTCAGAAGTTCTTCAACACCTCCATAATCACCACGATTAGCTTTATCGATCGCATACTGCAGCATATAGTTTTTTAAAACATATTTGGGGTTAGTCACTAACATCTGTTTGTGGCGCGCCTTTGTCTTTGAATCCTCTTTTGCCAGACGTATTTCATAGTGGTCCAACCAGTCAGAGAGAGGCTGTTCCAACTTACAAAGGGCTAACAAGACTGTTTTATCGCCATCATAACGGCTTAACTGTCTAAAGAAGTAGTTATAGTCGATCTGCTCTTGCTGCATGATCCCGAAGAGCCAACGCAAGACAGATGCATCATCTTGCGCTTCTATCAGAAAGCCTAACTTCTTGCGCATAAACTCCATGTAGTAGTTCGTATATATATCGCCATACTTTTCCAAGGCTTCTTGCATGCGTTCAATGTTGACAAGCGGGGAGAGCGCCTTCATCAACATGCTAAGGTTCCACTGTGCCACATTAGGCTGTTGTCCAAAAGCATAACGTCCATTAGTATCCGTGTGGTTACAGATATAGTCAAAATCATAATCATCTAAAAAAGCAAAAGGACCGTAATCGATTGTCAAACCGGATATCGACATGTTGTCTGTATTCATAACACCATGGTTAAAACCTACACCCTGCCACTTTGCAAGCAGCAGGGCCGTTCTGTCCACCAACTCTTCAAACATCAGGAAATAGGCATCCTCATGGCCTTTGAGATGAGGATAACTCTCTGCTATTGTGTAGTCCGCCAGGGCCTCGAGTTTATCAAACTGCTGTTTGGAGAAGAAGTACTCAAAGGTGCCAAAACGGATCCATGAGGTAGACATGCGTAAAACCACCGCCCCTTTCTCCCATCGCTCACGCGCCACATCATGGTCTGAACCTATGAGTGCCAAAGCACGCGAGGTCGCGATATCCAACCCGCACATCGCCTCAGACATAAGATACTCACGAATCGAGGAACGAAGCACTGCTCGTCCATCGCCTTGGCGCGAATAAAGGGTAGGACCTGCACCTTTTAACTGCAGGTTCCAACCACTCTCTGTTTTACCAAGGTTGATAGCACGTCCGTCTCCCAGACGAGGGACAAAATAGCCAAACTGATGCCCGGCATAACACATAGAGAAGGGTTCAGAACCATTAAAATGCGCTTCACCGTTCATGATCTTGACCAAGAGATCTTCATGCCCATCAATATCAACGTCGAGTATTTCAGCTGCGTCGGAACTGCAGCTGATAAGAAAAGGATTTTTAAGGGGGCTAATATCTGTTTTATCGTGAAACTCTGCCTCAAGCTCAAGGTAAGGCATTGTTACGTTTAATTCATGTAATTTCATAATGAAGTTTTAGCAGAGAGTTAGTGAAAGGGTTCACCGTATATTTTAATGGATTGTTCAATTAAGGAAAATGGAAGAGAGCTAAAACTTATAAAAAAAAGGTTAGAGGATAAAATGTTGTAGATTTGGTGTAGATTGTGCCGGATGTGAACCCGAAGGCGTACATCCGTACGTTGAGAGGAGAACTCCGGTGCAAGATGCGCCGAAGCTACAACGTTTTACTTTCTAGAGTGACGCTTACGCTCAGCTTCTGTCAAGTACACTTTACGAACACGAATGTTCAGCGGTGTTACTTCAAGAAGTTCGTCATCTTCGATCCACTCAAGAGCACGCTCTAGTGAAAGGTCACGTGGCGGAACAAGTTTGATCGCTTCATCAGCACCTGATGAACGAACGTTTGACTGTGCCTTACCCTTGATCGGGTTAACAGCAAGGTCGTTTGAACGTGCATGCTCACCAATGATCATACCTTCATAGACTTTAACCTGTGGCCCGATGAAAAGAACACCACGGTCCTGAAGACCAAAAAGGCTAAACGAAAGTGTTACACCATTTTCCATAGAGACTAGTGCTCCATACTGACGAGACTCAACTACACCAGAGAATGGACGGAATTCGATGAACGAGTGGTTCATGATACCTTCACCTTTTGTGTCTGTCAAGAACTGACCACGGAAACCGATCAATGAACGAGCAGGGATCTCGAACTCAATACGCTGGAAACCAGAACCCATTGGAATCATTGATTTCATCTCGGCCTTACGTTTACCAAGACGCTCGATAACACCACCTGAAAGCTCTTCAGGAACATCGATTACCAAGTGCTCGAACGGCTCACATTTAACACCTTCGATCTCACGCTGAATAACTTCAGGACGAGAGATACCGAATTCAAAACCTTCACGACGCATGTTTTCAGCAAGGACCGTGATCTGAAGTTCACCACGTCCTGAAACACGGAATTTACCTTCACCGATACGCTCAAAGTTCATTGCAACGTTGGTGTTCATCTCTGCTTCAAGACGCTCTTGAATCTTGTTCGATGTAACGTGTTTGCCTTCTTGCCCAGCTAACGGCGAGTTGTTTACAGAAAAAACAACAGAAAGTGTCGGCTCTTCGATGTGCATCGGGTCAAGTGCCATTGGGTTAGCAGGGTCACAAACTGTGTCACCAACCTCAACTGTCTCAAGACCGGCGAATGCAACGATATCACCCGCTTCTGCTGTGTCGATCTCCATACGGTTAAGACCAAGGAAACCGATCAGTTTAGAGATACGCCCCTTAACAAATTCGCCATCCGCTTTTGCAAGAAGAACATTATCACCTTTAGAGACCTGACCGTTGAAGATACGGGCAATACCGATCTTTCCAACATAGTTGTCATAGTCAAGTGTAAACACCTGTGCCTGTGCCGGATTTTCTCTATCACCTACAGGCTCAGGAACCTTGTCCAGGATTGTTCTGAAAAGACATGTAAAGTCACCATCTTCTTCTGACATATCCATTTTCGCAATACCGTCACGTGCAGCAGCATAAACAACAGTAAAGTCTTGTTGCTCATCCGTAGCACCCATGTCAGCAAAGAGGTCAAACACTTCATCAACTACACGCTCTGGATCAGCAGACGGTTTGTCGATCTTGTTGATAACAACGATCGGTGTGATCCCTAGCGCAAGCATCTTCTTAACAACAAACTTTGTCTGTGGCATAACACCTTCGTAAGCATCAACAAGAATAAGAGCACCATCAACCATCTTGAGAACACGCTCGACCTCACCACCGAAGTCGGCGTGGCCCGGAGTGTCAATAATGTTGATCTTATAATCTTCATAACGGATAGCTGTGTTTTTCGAAAGAATCGTAATACCACGCTCTTTTTCAATGTCGTTTGAATCCATTGCACGTTCGTCGTGCGCTTCATGATCTGCGAATGTACCTGATTGTTGAAGAAGTCCGTCAACAAGTGTTGTTTTACCGTGGTCAACGTGCGCGATAACGGCGATATTTCTAATTTTTTGCATGTAAATGTCCTTAGCTTTAATTCTGTCTATTAGACTTTTCATAGTCGCTCATCGAAGAGCCTCTACAAAAAGCCTAGATATGATCCGAGTTTAAGCAGATTTTTAATTTTCGCAATTATACCTGAAAAGTAGTAAAAATCTGTTTGCATTAAGAGTGTCCAATAGTGTATAGGAGAAATTTTATGTTTTATCCACATCCCTGCCCTCGCTTTTTAACGTTTTTTAGCCTTACAGAGTCGCATCATCCCAATATTTGTTTCATCACGAATCGCGCTTTCTACCTGCGGACGGCCTGGCTAAACAGGGCAATCGACTCATACAACGATGTCATCGTCAGTTTATCATGCTCCTTATCGGAAGATGATTGCTGGTGCATTTTGTACAGATCATCTTAGCAGTCAAGATCTTTGCTCGATTGGCCTCTACAAGAAACGGTACTCACTCTAGTTTTTATCATACATATTTACTATTTTTACCAACCATTTATATATGATGTTTTGACAAGACATGTTGTAAAGATGGGATAATGTAGATGACATCATAGATACGTTGTGGACAATAAAGATGAATATATAAGGGAGAACAAAGAGGTCACTGACGGCTAGAACTACCTGCAGTTAAAAGAGTAGTCAATTCTTTAGAGTAAGGAGATCATATGAAACACAGAGTGCACTACAGGCAGTTCTAGCCGTCAGCCGGAAGCGGACTATTCAGTCGCTTCTCGTAAGATCCGCTCAAAGTCAGTCTGTGCTTTCATCAGGACTTCTTTCGCTTTTTTGTCCTGAACAAGAGCACTGCTCATCCAGTTGTATACACCCGGAAAACCCATAACGATCTTGTCATCGCCTTTTATCTTATAGATCATCATCGTACATGGTGCGAATGCTGCCGCTTCAGGGCGTGTTTTCGCTACATTATAAATGACTTTCAATTTACAGATAGAGTAGGTATCATAGAAGTCAAACGGACTCTCTTTGGTCTCTTCTTCAGTCAAAATATAGTTATATTCCGTAAAGTTGGACATGACAAAGCCCATCGGTTTAAAACCATTTTCGATCGTCATCTGCAGCTCATCTTTCGCATCAGCCCAGTCATCAGCGTCCACTTCCAGTTCAAAACGTGACACAAGAGGTCCCTCGGCGGGCAGAGCGTTATCATTGCTGATCACCACGGTCGCGTTCGGCATCGCTTTTTTCAAAGAAGCCGTCACCTTTTGTTCGATCGAGGCCAGAAGAGGCTCAACGGATTTCATACCCAAGATCTTCGACTGTGCTTCTGCCGTTAATATGGATGCATGCAATGACTTGTCACCTGTAGCCTGGTAGATACCGATACCCATCGGGACAAAGATCCCCGCATCAGGATACTTTTTGATCAATGCATCGCTCAACTTTAGATGAAAGACCGTCAAAAGATGGAACACCTCATAGTCGCTCTGCTTAAATTGGATTTTGAACGGTTCGTTCATCTCCGTGTTGGCAGAGATGTAAAAACCGTCCGCTTCAAGTGTCTTTTCGATCACTGTTGGAAGGTCGCTTTTAGGGTCATTTTCGACACTAAATATCTTGATATCGCCTTGTGCTAGAATATTTGTCGTAACAAACAACAGCACCAATAGTATGTTTTTAATCATGGGTTTCCTTTATGGTTTGATATAAGTCCAGCCGGACTTCACACGTTCGATCATCTCTACAATACCGGCTGTAACGACCTCTGTACCGTCGATCAGTTCACTCTCTTTGATCTTCTTTGTCCGCATCGTATTGCCGCAGGCGACAAATACCACACCGTACTGCATCAATGCATCAACACGCACAGCGATCGCTTTCTCTTTACTGAGCACAGCGCGAATGCCGTGGGAGTAGGCAACGATGCGCATCTCGACATTTTCCGGCCTATAGAACTTCAAGACATTATTTGCCGAACTTAGCACATGGTGGATCGATTCATCATCGCCTTCAGTAATACAGAAGACGATCTGACGCGGGTTGTCAAAGGAAGGCTTCGGCTCTGCAAACTCCGTGTCTGCACCTAAGAGGCCTGCCAACATAACGATCACCATAAAAATCTGTTTCATCTACTCTCCTTCTGTTTAAGCTCACTGGTAGAGAGCCTTTTACGTAATTTTATCATCGTTTCACACCATCCAGAAATGAACGGAAATCTGTCTGGTTCCATGAACCCGGGACTTTTTTGAGAAGAGCACCCTCTCCCGTTACAAAAAAGAATGTCGGTGTCATCGATACATCCAGACCTAAAGGCAGCGCCTCTTTGCTCAGGTTGATCTTGACCGGGATAAAATCCTTCTCGATATATTCCGCCATGGCACTGTCTTGGAAAACGGCTTTATCCATATCATTGCAATAGTGACAATCGGTACGCATGGCATCGATCATGATGATCTTACCCGTCTCTTTAGCTTCTTTCACTCCCGCATCCCAGCTGCGCCACTGAACACCATCAGCGCAGAGCGAACTCAACATCATCACCGATGCTAGCAGCATACCAAACAGCTTATTCATCTGCCCACTCCAGCATACGGTACGCGGCTTCAACATTCCGTGAATGCATCTCTTTGTATAGTCCCACCGATGAGAATTCAGCCATTTTGATGGTTTTGACAGCACGGTCAATGCCCTCACCGTTGTCGATTGCTTCTCTCACGTGAGCACGAAGCTGTAGCAGATAGCTGTACGTAAGGTCTACCCCATCAGAGTGAACCTCATTTCCATGACCACCGATAACATACGTCGGCGCCATCGCCTTGATCATCTCCAAGGTCGCGATCCAACCGTTAATATCACCATCGCGAAGCGAAGGCACTCTGTCATTGAAAATGACATCCCCACAAAAAAGTGTCTGCATCTTAGGCAAATATACAAGTATATCTCCAGAAGTGTGGGCTTTTGTATCGACATGGATCAGTCGAACTTCTTTCTCATCTATATGCAGTGTACTGTTTTGGTCAAGCAGTATTGTCGGCAGTTTCGGCGAAGTCTGGGCATAGGCCTCTTTGGAGACCCTCTGTTCCATTCGCGTCACTGCCGACGGGTTTACCTCCTCTTTAAAAGCAGATGCACCAAGTACATCCACCCCTTGAGAAAGATAGAACCCGTTTCCGAGCCAGTGATCATCATGCACATGTGTGTTAATGACCAAAGCCGCCGGCATTTTTTTAATAGCGGTGATTTCTCTCCAGGCCTCTTTTGCATAAGCAAAAGTAGGTCCGGGATCGATAACGAGCCACTGTTGTCCAAGATCGACAAAACAGCTGTTCGCCATGTTACCGTTATTCTTAGTATTCATCACTTCGGGTTTTCCGAAAAAACAGTAGACTTTATCGTTGACCTTTTCAGGCTTTAGGCCGTACTCAAAGGCCGATAAGAGTGTTGTTGCCGTCAGTAAGATCCAAAGTGACTTCATCGTTTTAACCTAGACTTTTCTTAGAATTTGTATTGGTACTGGAACATCCAGCCGTCAGATTTGTAACCTTTAAGACCATTCCATACAACAGCGCCGTCCGTATCACCGGTTGCAACAACATAATCGAACTGCATACGATGTGCATTACGCTTACGTTTTGAGCTACGATCCATTTTGTTATCAAACGGACTAACAAAAAGGTTTACACCAATATAGGTATTGCCAAGCTTTGTATCAACGCCCCCTTTTGTAGCAGCACCCTGAATATGTTTAATCGACGGCTCAACATATTCATTGATAGCATAAGCAGCCGTAAAGGCCATTGTTGACTCGTCCCAGCCTTTTACACCCTTTAGGTTTTCACTGTTATAGTATTCGAATTTAACATTGGCACCGTCTAAAAAATGCGAATCAATACCGAAGTTCAAAGATTTAAGATCTTCTGTATCTGCAGCTATAATTGCACCAGTTGCATCTTCATGACCCTCGATACCGCCGGCATTTTCAGAGACAGCATAAGAGACCTCTGTATGAAGTAGCTCTGTCCAGTCAAACATAAGACGTCCAACATACGAGTTCGCATCACCCGGCTTGGCATTGGTAACCGAACCACTACGTGCCGCCTGGTTACCGATCATGATATCATAACCGAAACCTTTCCACGGTCGTTCGTGACCCATCTCAAAGCCGTTGACCTTGCCGTTGTTTCCAAAGAACATGTCACGGCCAGAAAGCATGATACCCATGTTTCTTTCCATCGCAAGCTGCTTGTCAAAACCGCGTTCTACGATATCAAGATTCCAGCCCGGAATCGTGAAGCCCATACCGTGAGGCATTTTGATCAGACCCACTTTAAGGACAAGCGCATCATCTTGAACATACGAGACAAAGGCATCTTTAACCATTTTCGGCATACCTACGTCACCGTTAACCGCATTGACAGTACTGTCCTGGTTAAAGTCCAAGAAGACCTTACCGCGTACTTTGCCTGCCGTGTAGTTCCAGCCAAGACGAACACGCTGCGCACCGAATTTTACAGCAGCATCTTGTGTGTCACCGATAAATGCGTCACCGCCGCGTGCTTCTAGTTGTGCGAAACCGTAGATATCTAGTTTCGTATCGACATCGCCGATCTTCTTTGACAACGTATATGCAGCTGACGCATCAGCACTCATCATTAATACAGCAGCTGCTGTAGCAGCCAAGCCTAAAGATTTAGTATTTTTCATTTTTCACCCTTTTTTAACAATAAAAGTGAGATAATGCCGTTTGTGACGAACCATGTCTCAGGACATTCTCACGCTTTGCGGCAGGTACGAACTGCCGCTTCTGGACCGGAAAGAACCGGACGCACTCTTCTCTTACACAACATCTATTAAAATGCCATGCACTTCATTTCAGATCATGCAAATTAACAACCGCCCCCTTTTGATGGACAACCGCAGTCATAGTCCAACAAGGTAACGTTGCCTGTGTTACTCACATCAACCATTTTATGTCGGCGGATGTAGTCACGCGTAACGTCGTAAACGGCACGGATCTTATCTTCTTGAATATTTTCACCTGCATTTTGCAGATTGCCGCCCCAAGATGAGACGATATAGGTCTTCTTCGGATCGAGCGGTTTACCGCCGATCATAAGCGCACTGATGCGTTGACCGACTTTAGCACCCACGGTGATCGAATAGGTCACACCGCCAAGACGGCTCATATCCCCACCCTGCTGATAAAGCGGATTCGCATTGAAAACGTTATCCGCAATATCTTCAAGAAGCTGCGCGATCCGTGCACCTTTTAGCTCGAAGGTGTAGACGTTCGGATAGGTAATACCACACATCTCATAGACATTGTCCATCAGGATATTGTCTCCCGCAAGTACCGTTGTCCCCCAACGATAACCCGGTGTAAAGGAGATGTCGCATTTCATCTCATCCATGATCGCATCATTGATGAGTTGATCGAAAGTCGAGTGGAATGTGTCACGCTTGTACAGTGTGCCTTTGGTTTGACCCAACACCTCATTGAACTCTGCGTCAAACGGTGCGTAAAGTTCATTCACAAGCTTCACACCTTCCGGATCAGCCGGAATAATGTTAGCCGCGATCGGAATAAGCTTATATTCGTAGCCTTTGACCACATGGTCCTGAATATCGATATCCAAACGTCCGATATACTTACCGTGACTTCCTGCGATCATTATCGCCGTACCGTTAATGGTGATCGGTTTAGGTGAAGGGTCATGGGTGTGGCCGCTTAAGATGAAATCAATACCGTTAACCTGACGCGCCACTTCCTGGTCTACACTGAAACCATCATGTGAAAGGACAACGACACAGTCAACCTTATGCACATCGCGCAATTCATCTACATACTCCTGAAGCGTGTCAAGACGAAGACCGAAGCTCCACCCCTCAGTAAACTCTTTAGGGTTTGCCGTAGACGTGAACGGGAACGACTGACCGATAATACCGATCTTCGCACCGCCGCGTTCTTCAATAGTGTACGGCTCGAAGATCAACTCTTCATACTCATCGGCAAAGGGATCATTACCCACGACATTTTGAGAGATAAACTTAGCATCAAGCATCCCTATCAACTCTTTAACACGTTCTTTACCGTACGTAAATTCCCAGTGACCGACCATGACGTCAACACCAAGATAGTTCTGCGCCTGAACGATCGCTTCACCGCCTGTTTTCAATGCTACACCGGTACCTTGCCACGTGTCACCAGAGTCAAGGAATAGAACATTTTCGGCACCACGCTGACGCTTGATCTCATTGACCAGAGTTTTCATGTGAGCAATACCGCCCATCTTCCCAAACTTCTCGGCAAGTGCGTCAAAGTCCATGTAGGTGTCAAAATAGGAATCCAGTGAGCTTGGCTCCAAACCGTAATGTTTAGAAAATGCTTCGCCGCACAAAAAACCCGGAGTACCGACTAAATTCGGCGCCGAGATCAGTGTAGAGGGCTCACGCCAGTAAAGCGGCTTGATATGCGCATGCAAGTCACACATGTGCAGCAAGGTCACCTTACCTTTCGCATTAAAATCATACAGGTCTTTAAGGCCGAAAGCTGCCGGGTTTGTCCCCGGGACTGTTCTGGCACAACCACCTGCGACTGTTACCAGTCCCAGTGCAGCCGCGATCTGCATAAAGTCTCTTCTAGAAATATCCATAACTGTTTCCCTTAACGCTTAAGACCGGGAATAGCGATCTCACGGCCCTTCGCTTTATCTGTAACATACACTTCAAGCGCCACCATCTCAGGTGAACCGAGAGGGATTACAGCAAGAAGGGCATTATTCATACACCCCTGAAAACGTCTTTGCAGCGTTCTCAGAGATGATTTTGTCATACGGTATGCCGGCCAAGTAGCACCGGCCTTATTTGCTTCTGAGCCAAGGTCCGGAAGAGGCTGTGTCCGTAATACACTGCCAATAACAGCCGATGAGTGACAACTCATACATGAAAGACCGCGTCCGCCACGTTTCGTGTTAAACACTTCATCTCCCAAAGCATAGGCTGCTTTCATCTGCTCATTGGCCGTTACATCAATGTTGATCTTCTCTTCATTTGCGATCGATTTGGCATAGGCACTCATCGCAAACATATCACCGCTCTTCAATGCAAACGGTTTGTGACCGTTTTGTGCCATCAAAGCCTGAAGCACCTGGTCAAGACCCGCAACCATATCAAGCGTCTCGACATAGCGTGGAAATCCTGCGATGTAAGCAGGAAGATCATCTTCACTGACGCCTAAAAACTTTGCAAGCCCGGCATCGCCGCCACAAAACTCTGCAAGCGCCTCATTACCTGATTCAACCAGAATGTCCGCCGGGTTGTTTTCCAACATCTCAGCATACATAGCACGGTCCGAGTCACTCATTGCAAACTGTTCACCACCGAAGGCCAATACACCGAGCAATGCTGATGCAAGTATAATTTTTTTACCAATCATCACTTAGCCTTTTGGTTTGATTTTCTTGCTTTTTTCGTTGACTTCACCCTGGTTGTCTTTATAAACAACTTTCAGTTCACCCGGACCGGGTACTTTAAAGTTGATAGTAAAAACAGGGTTTGTCGAAAGAGACTCCCATGTTTTCATCGTTGTAAACGATGTATCATTAAAGGTGAAGTTCACTTCATTAATATAGTGTGCCGGAATGAGTTTTCCTGTTTTTTTGTCTTTACGCATTCCGGTATCCATCGGATGCATAACCATAAAGCTTACCTGAACGACGTCGCCGGTTGTATATTTTTTCGGCTTGATCTTGATTAGTGATTTTCTTGTTTCCATTATTTTTCCTTTTTAATCTTCTATATTGGGCGTCTCTATCACTAGAAGATCAACCACAACCGCCGATAGTTACTTTTACATTTTGTGAAGCACTTAAAAACTCGCCTTTACTCGTCTCAATAAGGGCCATAACAGCCTGTGACGTACCAAGCTTTACTCGTGTAGCTAACATTGCTGCACCGTTTGCCGGTGTCAACATTACGTCTGCACAGCGAACATTGCTGTTTTTTGTAGCAAATACATGGATTGCTTTGACATAGTTATCTTCTGTCATTGGTGAATCAACTTCGATGGTTACCGGAACAACTGCGCCATTTTCTGCGATCTCTGGTGCCTTAAGGTGTACCAATGGTGACACTACAACAGCTTTTCCTCCGGTAATTGCCTGCAATGCAGCCTCAATAGTGAGTGCATTCGGTCCTGTTGGCGCTTCTGCTGCCATTACCATACTTGGTGTAATTACTGCAGAAGCAGCTGCTACTAGTCCAAGTCCTCTTAAAAATGATCTTCTTTGCATACGTTCTCTCCTCTAGTTCTTAATTGATACGATGTATGATGTAATGTCACAGATCTCGCGTTCTGTAAACAGGCCTGTTGTAAGGTTGATCGTCATGTGTGTGTTCGGATTGTCAATACGGGCATCTGCGATCTTCTGGTAGACAAACTGGTTGTCACGTGCGCCGCTTTTGATGAAAAGATCATGGTATGACGTTAAGTCAGGACCAATATTCCCGGCACCTTTGGCACCTTCAATGTTATGACATGCGACACAGTTTCCATACTGCTTCGGTGGAATCTCGTCCTGTGGTGCATAGGTCTTTCCCTGTACCATCTGTGTTTTTGCAAGTCCTGCAGGCAATTTTCCTTTTACTTTTGAACCGTTGAGATTCTGAAAGATAAACTCCCCTCTGGCAATTGCATCTTTATCGTCTGTGATACAGCCTTTAGGCATTGTAAATACCTTGGCTGGCCCCAAAAGATCTTTAGCAATGATCTTGCTTGCATCCGGACTCTCTACTGCGCTGCTGATATCTGACGCAAACGCCAGACCCAGACCAAATGTTGTGCTTAGTAGCAACAATCTGCTCATAAAGCCCCTCCTTAATTGATTTGGAAAATTGTAACAGCCCAATGTAAAAATAGTGTAAAGAGTACTATTAAATTTAGTGATAATACTTATAACTGGATTTATAAGTATTAGATATAGAGGAGGAGTAAGGGGTTAGGAGATTACGAGAGCAGCAGGAAAGGTGTAGGTGAAGGTGCTGCCTTCTTTTGGTGTTGACTGTACGGCAAGCTCTATACCGGTCTCTTCCATAATGGACTTGACAATATTGAGGCCGATGCCGAAACCGCCTTTGCCGGTCTCTTCTCGGTAGTAACGCTCAAATATCTTACTGGTATCTTCAATTCCGAAGCCGTAATCTTTAAAGATCAGGTCACATTGGCCGTCAACGCGTCTGAGGGTAACTTCGATCTTACTCTCTTCATAAGAGTACTTGATGGCATTGGAGATGTTGTTATCGATGATACGCTGCAGCTGCGTCGAGTTAAAGTGAAGGGCTATACCCTCTTCGACATCAGCCGAAATGACAATATCTTTCATTGCTGCCACCTCGTCAAAATAGAGAATACGCTCACGCACAAAAGCGCTGGCATCGATATTCTCATACGCAAAGACGAGCTGCTGGTTCTTAATAAGGTAGTCCATATCGTTATAGATGTTCGAAAGGGTCTTCGTCGCGGCCTTGATACGCTGCAGGTATTTGTTTTTCGGGTTTTTGAGATTGAAAAGATCGATATTGACGTTGATAATGCTCAACGGGGTATTGATCTCAGGCATGGAGTCTTTAATAAAATTATCCAGTTTTTGATTGACACGTTTAAACGGCAGCGCAAAACGGTTCAGAAAAAAGATGGAGAGAAAAAAGACCAGAACGACAATGGAGAGCAAAATCGTCGCTATCTTTTGATAGACGGGGGCATAACTGAGTTGGTTACTTACGATCAGATAGTCTGCATTAAAATAACGGTTAGGCGGCAGAGCGACGATGAGATAGGCATTTTGCGTGTCATCAATATGATAACCGGTCGAGAAGTGTTCCATTGAACTGTCTATCAAGGTGAAAATAGGCTGAAAGTTCAGATCATACAGCCCCGCCTGCACCCGTTTGAAACGCGGGAACTCAAAATAGGTCTCACGGGTCTCATCATACTCTTCCATGGCACTGATGATCAGAGCCGATCGCTGTTTTAGAAACAGTTCATTTTGAATCTCATGGATGTTCTTGGTATAGATGAAATAAACATAGAGCGGCACGAGCAGGATCAGAGTGATCAAACCGGTATATATGGCTGCATTTTTATAGGCGTACTGATTATCTTTCAATAATATATCCTACCCCGCGACGGTTTTTAATAATATCGACCGGCAGCTTCTTTCTAAGATTATTGATCTGAACACGGATATTTGCCGGGTCCACATACTCTCCCCATATCTCATCTTGAAAGATCGTTATGGAGACGGTCTGTTCTTTATAACGCAACAACACTTCCAGAATGTCATGTTCCGTTTTGCTCAAGACGATCTCTTCGCCCTTGTAACTGAGCTGACTTTTAGCCGTATCGTATACCAGTCCTTCACCCAACTCCAGCAGCTCACTGTTTTTAAAATAAAAACTTTTGCAGACCTGCGCTATACGGAGTTGAAGCTCCATAAGATCGAAAGGCTTACGGATATAGTCGCAGCATCCGGCCTTGTACCCCTCTTCGAAATCGCGCATCTGCGTCAATGAGGTCATAAAGATCGCCGGAATTTTTACGCCATCATCACGAATGCTTTTGAGCAGCTCGAAACCATTCATGCCCGGTACGTTCACATCCAGAAGCAGTACATCATAGTGTACAGAGTAGACCGCATCATAGGCATCATCGCCATTACTGAAACAGTCCACTTCAAAGTCGAGCTCCTCAAGAAACTCTTTAATACTGATACGCAGCGAGTACTCATCTTCCAATAGCAGTATCTTCATCGAATTTCCCCTTCTATTCGTCGTGACAGTTTATATCGCAGCATCATGGCCATAAGCTCCTCTTTGCTATAAGTGGAGAGAATGTCTCTCGCCTCTTCCATAAACAGTTCACGATCTTCTTCCGGCACCGTATCTTTAAGTGACAACAAGGCCTTATCATACCCGCTGTGATAGACCTTGTTCTCATACTGCTCTTTTTTGACAATGTCGTAAAGATTACTGCGTGAAAATGTCAGCAAGAATGAGATGTCTTCATCCTTCTTGGCAAATTGTTCCAGCCCTTTTTTCGACATGACAAAGACAAAGGCTCCGATTGTCTCCGCCTGTCCATTCTTCATCGGTTCATAGAAGATATATTTGTTATCCTGCAACAACACGCGCTCTTTACGCAGTGCTTTAAAATCGGTACGCTGAAGCGTCTTGAGATTGACCATGTTATAACCGCGGTTAGCGACGATGTACCAGGCGGCGGTCGGGTTATTCTGCATCAACACTGCTGTGTTGTAATAACTGTCATCAAGCAGCACATAGAGATCAATACCGAATTTGTGAAAGAAGTCCGTACTGGCGTCAAAGAACTGCAACACTTCGATAAAGCCCAGCAGATTCTCATCTTCATAGATCGGTACCGTTGCTTTGATGCCAAGACGGCGCCCCACTTCAATGGAAACACGAGGATCTCTGTGCGTCTTAAAGTACTCCAGGTCAGAGCGGTAGACATCCAATGGCATCCCCACGTAAAGATTGTCTTGATCCCAACTGCGAGCAAACACACGAGAATCAGCGGTAATGATCTGCGCACGAACCAGGGTATGAATATGTTTTTTAACATTATTCATGATCTGCTTCAGTGTCGCAAATCCCTCATCTTCGTCATCTTCTGCCAAAGCATTTTTGATTGCACCACTTTGTGCCAACACGAGGGCGAAGCGCAGGGCACTCTCCTTCTCCTCGTCCAGCTCTTTACGCAGAGAGAGGCTAAACTGATCACTCACATTCTCCACTACATGCCATGACACTTCTCTATTAAGCTGAAAGATGACAAAAAGCAAAACAGCAATAAGGAGAGAAAATGTCAACAGAAAAAAGAGATAGTTTTTGTTTAGTCTCATAGGTGATGCTTGTCCTCTAATATTATTGAACTATAGCAAAAGATTATAAAAAATTTCATCTGTTCAAGAAAGTAACGTGGAGACGTTCCCACCTGAAAGAGTGTACAGATCAGGGGGGAAATGCTTTAACCCCTGTAAAACAGACTATCGTTGTTTATCTCTATTGCTTCTCTTCTCTATCTACAGTAAATTCTGCAAACTCATAATCATATGGGTTCTTTTCATCTTTTTGGTGATGTTCACTTGCGGTCTGTCTCAGCGGCAGCTGTTCATATTCAGGAAAAAGTGTATCGCCATCGACATCAAGATCGATAAACGTAAGATAGAGTTTATCGGCTTGCTTAATGGTCTGATCATAGAGAAACCCGCCGCCTATAATAAAGAGTTCATCAACATCGCCGGCTGCCTCGACTGCCGATTCCAGAGAGCTGACAACATCGCACCCCTCAACCTTATAATCAGGGTTTCTGCTTACAATGATATTGTGTCGTTTTGGCAGAGGACGGCCTATAGACTCATAGGTCTTTCTACCCATGATAATAGGTCTGTCCAGTGTCTTTTGTCTGAAATGCTGCAGGTCCGCCGGCAGATGCCACGGCATATCGTTATCTTTGCCGATGACACGGTTTTTTGCCATAGCTACTATGATCGAAATCTTTGGCGTTTTCATCATCACACCGAAAAAGGGTAGGAGATAGGGTCATGGTGTTTATAACCGGTTATGCTAAAGTCATCCATCGTGACCCATGTCTCCAAATCCTCAAGCGACTTGATCTCAGGATTAATATGCAGTTGTGGTGAAGGGAACGGTTCACGCTTCAGTTGCACATCACGCATCAACTCCAGTTGGTCTTCGTAGATATGTGCATTGACGATCTTGTGATACGCCTTGCCCGCTTTGTGCCCGGTTATCTGTGCCATCAGCGCCAAAAAGACAAAGACCTGCACCTGGTTAAAGTTCAGCCCCAACGGCACATCACAAGAGCGTTGGTAAGAGGTAAGATGCAGGGTGTCACCTACAAGCGAAAAAGTATGGGTGTGCATGCAGGGACGCAGACAGCCCATATGAAACTCCCCCGGGTTATAAAAGCTCAATATCTCACCCCGGTCATCGATACCGTTTTTAAGATCATCAACGATCTTTTTGAGTTGATCGATTTTATTGCCTTCAGGCGTTTGCCAACCTCTGCCCTGAACCCCGTAAACACGGCCCATGTCATCCTCACCTTTGCGGTAAGGGTTGTTACGCCACGCCTCGTTCAGATTGGCATTGGCATCCCAGGTCTTCGTTCCAAGTGCCCGAAAATCTGCCGCTGAGTCATAACCGCGAATATAGCCGATAAACTCTGCAATCGCTGATTTGAAGTAACTTTTACGTGTGGTAATAAGAGGAAACTGGTTCCCGCCGACATCATACTCCAGGTCTGCATTAATAAGTGTCAGACAGTTTTTGCCTGTACGCTCATTCTCAATCCATCTGCCCTCATCGATTATTCTCTTACAAAGATCTAAATACTGTTTCATGCGTTGCTCACCTTTAATGCCTCAAATTCTACCATAGAGTTCGTTATATAAGTTAAGGGCGAACCTGTCGCTCAGTGAAGCGATGTAATCTGATATAACGCGGTGTTTGTTTCGTTTTTTGATCTGCTCAAGATAGTAGGGAGGAAGAATCTTCTCCTCTTCCATCATGGCACTATAGAGACCTTTGATGGCTTGTTTTCCGGCATACATCTTACTAACGATCTGTTTATGTTGATAGAGTTTTTGATAAAGGATCTTTTTGAGTTTTTTGATCTCTGTCTCCAACTCATTGGTAAAACCGATAGGTAGTTCTGCCTTTGAGTCAATAACACCGGCTAACACTTTGGAATTGTCGACTTTATCTTTTGAATATTCCAGCAGGGCATAGACAAGATAATTGATAAGGTGTGAGCTGAAACGATAACGAAACATCTCGTCACCGTCTTCAGCTGTCACACCCTCTTGCGCGACTAAGGCCAAAACCTCTTGAATGATACGGCTCTCTTTAAGTGTCTCAAAACTGATCAGTCCTGAGTTGACACCATCGTCAATGTCATGGGTCATATACGCAATCTCGTCAGCTCTATCAACGACCATCGCTTCTATAGAGGGGTGGGTCTCCAAATTGAACTGTTCGTGGATACTCTCTGGTAAAAAAGATTTTTTGTACGGATATGAGTGTTTGAGAATACCTTCAAGCGTTGCAAAAGTGAGGTTCAGACCTAAAAAAGGTTTATATCGCTTCTCCAGCTTGGTAACCACTCTGAAGCTCTGATAGTTGTGTTCAAAACCATATTTAAAGCCGTCCTCTTTCAGACACTCATCAAGGGTGTCGCCGCCAACGTGCCCGAAAGGGGTGTGCCCCATGTCGTGGGAAAGAGCGATGGCCTCTGCCAAAGACTCTTCTAATCCGAGCTGCGAAGAGATGGAACGGGCGATCTGCGAGACCTCAAGCGAGTGGGTCAGGCGGGTACGAAAGAAATCCCCCTCCTGATTTAAAAAGACCTGCGTTTTGTACTCCAGTTTTCGAAAACTTCCCGAGTGGATGACACGGTCACGGTCACGTGAGTAAGGGGAGCGAAAGTCATCGCTTATGCCGTAAAATCTATCATGTGCCTGCATCGTTATCCTTTAGGTAGTCTGCTTATCGTCAGAGGTGCTATAGCTTCTCTAGTAAGTATTGTAGCGCTTTCAAGCACCGTCGCACCAAGTTCTATTTCACCCTCTTCGATCACCTTCGCCCGAAGGCCGCCCCGTCCCTTCATCAGGCTGTACGCGCCTTTACCGATCACCGCATTCATCCAAGGGCAAGGGTTGCAGTGCGCCATACCCTCAAACGTCACACTACCTATACTAAACCGTTTTCCAATAAGCTCACAGAGGTTGATACCGGAGATAATAATGTTTCGTCGGAACACTTGGATGTCAATCTCTTTGTCAAACGCCATTTCCATTAATTTGGCAACTTCCAACGAAAAAAAAGTAATAGGATAAAGGCCTGTTTCAAAACGATCACCCTCTATTCCTCTATTTACTTTAAGAGTAAATTTTTGATGGGAAACGGTAGGTGCATCTCCCTCCTCAAACTTGGGGCGGGTAAAGTAGTTGTGTCTGGGAGAACTAAAGAGGTTGTGCAGGGTGACCTGGTATTCCACCGTCTCTATTTTCCGATTTCAAAATCTTTATTGACCTCGATTGGTGTATGACCATCAGGGTACGTTGATTTATCAGCATCTTTCTCTTTATAATCGCGACACTCTTTAGGAATGTTCTGCATATTTGGATCATTACGTATAATCTCATCACAGTTGGTGGCGTTAACACTAAAGTATGAACAGCCTGTCATCAAAAAAATCAGGGGGATAAGTGTATATATTTTCATTTTTATATCTCTTTTGGCTCAATTATTGATAATTATACTATGTTAGATTGAAAATTCTTTTCTGCTGCCGCAAAAGAGATGAAGCGAGCATAGACTACGCAGCAGACTCTTTTTTATCATTATCCTGAAACTTCGGCACCCAGTGCGGGTTCCAGGGCTCTATCTCATTCGTTGCTTCATGCATCTGTTTTGAAAAGAGAAAACTGATAAACATTATAACCGACCATCCAATACCTTCTACTTCTTCGCCAGTTTGACACGTTGTGCATGAGTAATAGCTACTGCCATTGCGTCTGAAATGTCCAACGGCCTGATCTCTTTTTTTATTCCCAAAAGCCGCTGCACCATGAAAGCAACCTGTTCTTTAGCCGCTTTCGCTTTACCCGTCACTGCCCGTTTGACTTGCAGCGGTGTGTATTCTGAAAATTGACCGAACTCCTGAAGCAGTTTGAGCATGATGGCCCCACGAAACTGGGCAAGTTTAAGAACGGTCTGGGGGTTATGCGCATAAAAAATATCTTCCATCGCGACTTCATCGATTGTATGCTTTGAAAAGATCTGGTCTAATCCTTCAACCATCTGCGGTATTTGAAACTGAAGACCTTCTTGTTTCATCTTTATCAGACCGGCTTCTATCAGCACAAATTTTCCTTTATCCAATCCAATAACAGCATAACCCATATTACGAGTACCTGGATCTATTCCTAAAATTGTTGTCATGTTTCTCTTTGTTACTTTTATATATTAGGTTATTCACAATGTGAATAACTTTTATTCACATGCTGATTTTAGCACAACATAGGAAAAGTAGTGTATTATTCACATCTAGTTTCACCTGTTATTCACATGGACGCTTCAAGCTGAAATAGGTTTATAGGGATACAATTATATACGTTAAAATAGAGAAAAGGGGCAGCTATGAATATCGGTCAAGAGATCTTATTAATACTCAAAGATGAGATATCTGAGATTGATTATAATCGTTATATTAAGCAACTTAGATTTTCTACCGTGCTATCCAAAAGTAATTACGCTGTTTATTTTGCACCAAATGCTTTAATAGTCAGTTATATCAAACGAAAGTTCTCCGAAAAGATAGCCCATCTTTTCGAAGTCAAAACAGGAACAACGACCATAGTCAGTATTGAACTAAAATCGGCTAAAAAAGGGAATGTTATTTCCAAAACACAGGCTACCCCTGAGAAGGTCCAACACTCTCTCCTGAATCCCTCTTACACTTTTGAAAATTATGTTCCAGGTTCATCCAACCAATTTGCCTACTCTGCCGCGAAAAGTGTCAGTGAAAAACCGGGTGAGCTTTATAACCCGCTTTTTATATACGGAGGCGTCGGTTTAGGTAAGACCCACCTGATGCAAGCTGTCGGTAATGTACTTCAACATCAGGGAAAAAGTGTTATCTACACCTCTGTCGAACAGTTTTTAAATGACTTTACTTCCCACATGCGCAATAAGACAATGGACCGTTTTAAAGACAAATATCGTAAATGTGATGTGCTTCTTATCGATGATATTCAGTTTTTAAGCAATAAGGTACAGACCCAGGAAGAATTTTTTCACACATTCGAAGCTCTGCGTAATGAACACAAACAGATCATTATGACTGCTGACAAAAAACCTAAACAGATCGCCGGACTTGAAGACCGCCTCAAAAGCCGCTTTGAATGGGGTTTGGTTGCCGATATTCAACCACCTGAACTTGAAACAAAAATTGCTATTATCCAAAAAAAGTGTGAGATAAACCGTGTCAATATTGATGGGGAAGTCGTTAAATATATTGCAACGATCATTGATAGTAATGTCCGTGAAATAGAAGGTATTCTCTCTAAACTACATGCCTATGCTCAACTTATGCATCAACCTATCACTATTGAATTTGCAAAGAATGTTCTTAAAGAGACCCTGCAGGAAAAACGTGACAATATTTCGATCGATTTTATTATGAGTACTGTTGCCAAAGAACTTAATGTCAAACCCTCAGAAATAAGATCTAAAAACCGTACTCGCAATATTGTCTATACACGCCGAATAGCCATCTATCTGGCTCGAGAACTCACTCCTATGTCAATGCCGGAGCTTGCCAAGTACTTTGGGATGAAAGATCACACTGCCGTAAGTCATACCATGAAAAAGATTAATGAACTCCTTAAAAATGATGAAGACTTTAAAGTAAAAATCGATGAATTGACAAATAAAATAACCACTTCTATTCAAGAATAATAGAGATAATATTTTCTCTTGGTTTTAAATACGCCATCTGAAATATACATATACGATTTTTATTGTTGGAACTGTACAAAAAAAAAGATATAATCT
>JAQIBF010000054.1 GCA_027859195.1 Helicobacteraceae bacterium | reverse complement strand
ATTTTAAGCTGTTCAAAAAGTTCAGAAGGGATCTCCGGTGCACTTGCAGAGACGAGAATACCGTCAAACTGTCTCCCCGGTTTTCCCAGCTTCTCCCCGGCTTTTTCAATGCAACTGTGTTTGAATGCAAACTGTGCAAGATACTTCTCTCCGACTTCGACAAGTTCATCGACGCGATCCATTCCGGTCACTTCACCCTCTTCTACCCTCATCCATTACTTACTCAAGTTAAATAAATACTTACACAGCGCTAACACTCAACTGCCATAATACTGCATCTTAAAACAAGGAACCAACATGAAAAAGTTGATTACATCACTACTAATAGCCGGAGCTTTAGCTTCTAGCGCATTCGCACACCACATGGCAGTGTACGAAGATGCAGGTATCAATATTCCTGAGTTCTCTCCGCATTTAGACATGGTTTTTTAGGACCATTTTTTCTAATTTAATTCTCCTAAAGAATGGTGCTTTCTTCGGAAAGCATCGACTCTCCTACAAACAAAAATCTCATTTATAAACCAATCTTACAAAACAATTACTTCCACCATAGAACCTATTGCAATTTACCGTCACCTTACTGCATTTCCATCATGAGCGCGAAGTCACTGTAACGCAACAGTTGTCAGGCGCCCTCTTCTTCGTCGCCGGCATCCGCGTGTGTCTCTGCTTCGAAAGAGTCTACATCGGCAAGTTCGCCGAACCAGAGTTCGGAACTCACAATCTCATACTCACGTTCAAGGTCGCTGCGGGAGCGCTCTTTCAGTATCCACACTATCGATTCGGCTTCAGTGAACTTTTTTCCGGAGATCTGCTCATCATACAAACGGTGCAAGATGGCGTCCTCCCCCAACCCCGAGGCAAGAAGCCGCACGAGAGCCGGATAAAGCGAGTCATCAAAAAGTTCAAAAGCCTCCTTCCCCTTCGATGTTATTTTAATGTGGAACTGCACGCCTGTCGGATGGGGAAAGATGCCGTTATAGGCTTCTCGCAGCAAGCCGTAGGCATCGAAAAGACGTTTATGATAGGCAGGATCCGCAAACTCCTCCCACAGCTTGTCGTCCGCCATCACATGACATATCTGATCGATCTTCCCTTCTGTTATGGCATCTTGAAAAACATACGTCAAGAGAAGTTTGGCAGCCGCATGGTGTTCAAGATCATTCAAAGACATCAGACACATCTCTTTCAGTTCATTGGGCTGAATGGATGCCACATCCTCTTCATCCATATCCATCATCAATAACAGCGCTCTATAGTCATCGCTGCTCCAGGCATCCTCTATCTTGTCAATCTTCTTAAATGAGACGATCTCTACATTGAATTTTTTTTCCAAAACATTCTCCTGTATAAAATATTTACAAACACTCTACAGAGACATCATAGCTCTTTCTCCATTTGCCTTTAGCTGTAATCTGGCTCAAACTCTTTGCCTAAAGGTTCGCCATTGAAGGCTGGGTCTCATTCTGGGAAGCAGCGGCAACCTTTCTCATCGGCTGGATGCCCATTCGAATAAGATAAGAGTCTCTCTTTCGTGGAAAGAGAGACTCTTATTGTTAAAAGATATATTTTCATTGCTTCTACCGCAAAGTTTGAGGACTCTTTTTTAAATACCATGAAAAATATGAAGAATAATATATTAATGCTATTTGTCAATTTAAAAGATAGAATTCTTTATATTAAAAGAATAGGGAGAAGTAGATGAAAAAAATAGTTTTACTGGTATTACTGGTTGGGCTTTTACAGGCGAACGAGGTATATAAAGTTGTCTATGACTTGACAACAGACAATATGAAAACATTTGAGCAAAAAGTTCTTGGCGGTATACCTTTCACTAAAGACCATTATCAGGGTGATTCAAAAGAGCTGGAAGCTGTTGTTATTATTCATGGGGGTGCTTATAAATTCTTTTTAAATGATGTCAGCAAAAGTACATTTAAAAATGAGCAGGATGTTATAAATGCGCAGCCAAATTTGAAAACAAGACTAAAGAAGTTAGCGGATACTTACAATATTACATTTTTAATGTGCAATGTCGGTGCCACTAAACACAAACTTAAAAGAGAAAATATTTACAGTTTTGTCAAAATGACACCAAGCGCTGTTATCGGCCTTATAAATATGCAGAACAAGGGGTATGCTTATATCCCGATTGACTAGTACTGCACTTACACGGGTGTAATGTATATCTACAAATTGCAAGCTATTTAATGATTTATTGTTAATTAAAATATATTGAAAGTCTGTGCTTTTAGTCACAGTCTAAAACTACATGACACCTAATCTCCGGTTGGGTCCAGGTGCCCGGTAAAAGTATTCTCTCTTCCTATGCAACGACTACAGCTAAAAGTATCAATATACCCAAGCCGGTTGCTATAAGACTTGGTTTGCGAAATTTAGGCACCGTGTAGGCCATATAAAGGCCAGATGCAAAGACCAACAGCAGCCCTGCAACCGCCATTATGGAGACAAACTTGAATCTCGTGCCGGCCTCGGCACGATGAATGCGCATGACCTGCGTAAGAACACTGCGCTCACGGTACGTCAGATCTACCGAACGACTACCTTTTTTGGCGACCACCGTCACCGAGTAGCGTAGATCGTCCCAGCGGAATTTATAGCCGCCTTTTGACTTTTTAAGAGACGGATCGCCGTCAGGAAGAACAAGTGCTTTGTCGACAAGTGTCTTTTCCACTACCCCGGTCAACAACTCAAGGTTGGGTGCAAACGGTTTTTCCAGCGCGACCGTAAACGTCTGCTTGGCAACACTGCCCTTAACACCCAGAGTATAGAGCGCCCCGCTGACAATAAAGAGCAGCACCGCCGGCAACACAAAACTCGACAACAGCATATGCAGCTGCACGATCTTAAAACGGCTTATCATGGTTATGACCTTTATGAAGAGAACAGTGACACTGCCCTCTTCTCTATACATTTGTGCTATTGTGACCTATTTATCAATAAAGTAGGCTGTCGCCATTACCCCATGAGAGACAGATAATGAGAAGAAAAGAAGTGGAGATTCAACCCCTGGAGTGTAGTTATGAAGCCATCCCAGCCAAACGTCAAAACCTTCTCTTCTCAGCTACTTATCCTGAGAAGATTCTAAACATTGCATCTAAGATAACTAAGGACCCTGTTGAAGTATCCATTGAAGAAGATGTGCCGACAGTAGATACCATTACCCAAAGAGTTATAGAAGTAGATGTCAATAATCGCGGTTCGCTTCTTAAGCATCTCA
>JAQIBF010000145.1 GCA_027859195.1 Helicobacteraceae bacterium | reverse complement strand
GGCTATGAAAATAGACTAAATTATGATGTAAAAAGGGACTTAACCTTTGGTGTAACTAGTGGGCAAACAAGTCTTATTGCAACTTTTTCTGGTGATATTGATGGCTCAGATATGGCATTTTTTAATCTCTATAAAGAGTTAAATGGGATGCTTGAAGAACCGAAGATAATAGAAAGTAAATTCTCTGTTTATTTATCTTTTGCCAAGTCAAATACACCGATGTATCGAATTTTCTCTAACGCAAAAATAAAGTCTGGACAATCTGGCAACTTTTCACATAAACAAAAAGCTGCCGTGAATGCTCTATTAGAGAAATTTGTTTGTCATTATGTTCCTTCATCAAAAAGTATAGGTGACTTGCACTCAAGTTTACTTCTTCCTTTTATTAAAAGATCGGTCACTCGAGTTCTAGAAGATAAAATTTCTGATATAAACAGTAATCTTTCAGATATATCAAAAACATTAGACGCGCAGTTAAAACTTGCAGGTTTGTCTCATATTACATCTCACTTTTCTTTACCAAATGAATCTTTAGAAGATCTTATTGATAGATTTGAATTTCATTTATCTGATCCGAATAAGACGGAAATTGATCGCAAAGGTATGGGGATCCAAGCAGCTGCAATACTGGCATCCTTCTTATGGATTACTCATGAAGAGGCTAAAATATCAAAAAATACAGTTTGGCTAATTGAAGAGCCAGAGTCCTACCTTCATCCAGCACTTGCAGAGTCATGCCACAAGATATTAGAACAACTTCGATCAGAAGCTCTATTGGTCACTACAACCCATTCATTGGGATTTGTAAACCAGGATCCTAAAAAAGTAGTTGGAACTGAATTAGATAAAGAAAATACCAAAGTAGTTCAATATGATTCTTATGTAGAAGCCACTATATCAATAAGAAGTGCAGTAGGTGTACGATTTAGTGATTATTATAATCTTGGTACATTAAATGTATTTGTCGAAGGAAAATCAGATAGAGAAATTTTTCAATGGTTTCTTAAGGTAGTTCAACCTAATGGTGAATATAACTTTACTTGGCCACATGTCAGGGCTGCTGAATTCTTAGACTTCACTGGCGTCTCTGGGATGGAAGGGTTTATGAAAGCCACTTACGAGTTTATATATAAAGAGCGACCTGTAGTAACGGTTTTAGATGGCGACACAGCTGGTGATAAAACGAGAAGAGCATTGCAGCAATATCTTGGTCACAAGAATATACCATTTGAATCAAATAAAGATTTCATTAGTTTGTATTCTGGATTTTCTTTGGAAGGCCTTTTCCCGAATGAATGGATTATAGAGGCACACAATGAGCATCCTAATTGGTTTAAGGAATATTCTGTTGACGTTGAAGGGAAGCTCCAACCATTTGACTTAAAGTCGAACCAAACTAAGTCACAGTTAAGAAATTATCTAATTTCAAAATCAGAGGCTGATGACAGTTTTGATTGGATTACAAAATTTGAGCAGGTTTTCAATGTGATGGAAGAAGCTCTTGCAAAACGGTACAAAAATGTATACGGGCATGAAATGTAAATTAACAAGGTAGTATTTCGTACTATTTTTCCACTGCATTTCTAAACAGCCACAAAAATTTTCGTTAGCGGCATAAACCATAAAAAAGAAGATAATGAAATTACACGGCAACATCAAGATCAATGGCAAAATGTACGAAAAAGGAGACGAGGGTCCGTGGACCCTTTACCTTTTCTTTCTGTTTCATATGCTGATGTTCGGCCTTTCAGGTTTTTTAATCGCCTATTCCGACGGGCCGTCGCCTGTACCGTTTATCTATTTTCACGGCGGATTTGCCATCATCGTCTACACCATCTTTTATCTTCAGATCTTTGGCCGGGAGGAGGTCAAGTGGATGTTCGTCAATGCCGCCCTCGGCATTTTGGGCATCTACACCCAGAGAGACTGGATCTTGATGTTCTTTGGCAAAAGTGCTGCTGACTACCCGCTGCATATCCACCTTGTCCCGACACTCTACTTTATACTCTATACATTCCTCGTCCGACAAGCTGTTTTGGACCTCTTCGGTGCCAGAGAAGATGAAGCCAGACGAAAAAAAGTCGAATACGGCTACGTCACGCTGAGTACAGTTGCCTATCTAGTAGCCTAGAATATTGGTTTGAGCTGCCCCATTCTCAATGAAACGTGTTTAAGAGCAGTTCTGAATCATATGTAATTCTGCTTGAATGGCCTTTTTTACCCGGTCTCTCAACGCTTCATAACCTGCGTCGTCAGGATAGACCGGTTTGAGGTATTTTACAGTGACATTTGTCCGTTTCGGGAATATCTTTCCGGCAGGCAGTGCTTCAAAAGTGCCTTGCAATACAGCCGGAACGATCGGAACGTTGATCTCCTTGGAGAGAATGGCAAAGAACTTTTTAAAAGGGAGCATTTTGCCGTCGCGTGAACGGGCATTTTCAGGAAAGATGACCAGATTTTGCGATTCAATAAGCGGCAGCGCCGTTCGCTGAAGCGAGTTTTTGAGATCTTTATCGATGTTGATAAGAAGCATCTGGGAGTGTTTGGCAAGCGGTTTGAGCCGCGGTGTGCCAAACTCCCCTTCATAGGAAAGAAAGAAGCTCTTTTTTAAAACAGGAGACGGCAAAGAGGCGAGAACGACAAACCCGTCAAGCATACTGTAATGGTTTGGCGCGATGATAAAAGGTCCCTCCGGAAAGTTCTCTCTTCCACTGACTTTCAGGTGAAAGTAGAATTTGAAAAAGGGCAAGAGGGCTATTTTCCATGCCATCATGATCCAGGGTGAATAGACAAGCCTCTCACTGCTCTTCTCTGTCAAGATATCGTTCCAATTCACCTCTGCAACATTGGACTCTGTTTTGTACTTGTACACCCAATGGTAAAGATCCTTCATCACCATCAGTTTTGAAAACACTTTTTCATCCAGATGAAGCCCGAAGCTTTTTTCGATAAAGACAAAGAGCATGACATATTCAAGCGAGTCCAGTTCCAGATCCAGCTCCAGGTGCGATGACGGATGGACGGGATGGGCACTGACGCTGCTTAGATATTTTTTGAGCTCCCGATAGATCTCATCGTCGGGTTCGCTCCCTGCACCCTCTGCTTCTTCCTCTTGCGTTTTCTGATGCAATAGAGCTCTTTTATCCCACTCTCCTTCTGGGGTCTTAGCAAGAGGATGCGTCATGACCCGGTATCCCCTTATCTTTTCATCCTCCTGCGCATCAATGTTATACAGCTCGACGCCGTACCACTTGATCTCCTCTTTGATATTAATCACATCTTCTTTTTTAAGAAGCTCGAAATCGGGATAGATTACAGCGAAAGGGCTTCCCTCTTTGATGATCACTGCGGCCTCTTTGACGAAGGCGGAACGCGTCAGCAGTGTACTTTCAATTTTAGAAAGATCGACCTGTCTGTTCTTTGCTTTCAACATATGCGCTTTCAACCTACCCTTCACAAACTGCCGATACATGAGAGGTATTCTATCAGAAAAACATGGCGCTGTCACCACCTTGAAGATCACTGAACGCAGCAGGGACACCTTTATTATCCGCAAAGATAAGAATATTATAGAGGCTGCTAAGCTGATGCGTCTCTTTAATGTCGGCAACCTTATCGTCGTGACCCAGGCCAAAGAGGGCAATATGCCCATCGGCATCCTGACCGACCGCGATATCGTTATGCATGTTGTGACAGACGGGAGCGATCCTGGAAGTGTCAAGGTTACTGATATCATGAGCAAAGAGGTGGTGACGGGCAGCGAAGAGGACGGTATCTATGGGAGTATCGAACGCATGCGTACACACGGCATTAGACGTTTGCCGGTTGTCGATAAGAAGGGGCACCTATCCGGCAGCCTCTCTGTCGATGACATTTTGGAGTTTTTAGGCGAAGAGGTCAGCTCATTGATCGGTCTCGTTTACAGGGAACAGGGGCTGAAACCGAGAAGAGTGGGTGAAGATAAAAAGGTATAGGGATCTCTGCAGATGTTTAGAAACAAGATAACGCTTAGGCTGTAACACAGCCTTTAATCATAAGTACGCTGCTGTCACTGTTGAAACAGCGTATAATCCATTCGTCTTGACTTTCCTATTAAGGACACCTCTAAAACCCTAGTTGACTTCAGCGATAGAGAGAAGTTCACAATCAAGGCGACCCTTTGAAGCCCTAGCTATAGCCATAGCCATAGCTAAGGATATCTCCTAATAAGAGTACTAAATGTACTCTTATTAGGAGTAAAGTCGTATATAGAATGTGTGGATTTCTCTCTATCGCCCTACGGGAGGGATAAAGAGAGCG
>JAQIBF010000084.1 GCA_027859195.1 Helicobacteraceae bacterium | reverse complement strand
ATGCCCAGGGAAACATAAACAGTACCTCAACGTCAAAGACAAGAAAAACAATCCCGACCAGAAAAAACTTTATGTTAAAGGCATCAGAAGAGTCTTTATGTGTCAGACGGATTCCCCCTTCATACGGCTCGTTTTTACGGATATTGTCACTTTTTGCACCCAAATAACGGGTCAGATGAAAGACAAAAGGCAAAGCGATCACTAAAACCGCGATCATTGAAGAGGCTAAAAGAAGGGATCCCGACATCTATTTCCATTTCTACAAGTATCTTATGTATCTATAATAACTTAATTAGTGTTATGGGGTTGTTACAAACTGCTTAAATTTTATAACAATTTTGTAACTATTCAATTTCAGCGCTGTAGATATCAACTGCATCGAACATATTTATAGTTTAGCTGCACTTTTTATACTGCCGTAAATTAAACGACCGCAGTAAGATCGCACAACTTTGAAAAAAAAGGTCACTCGATTTCGTCCCTACTCTTTTGACTTATAGAGTGCAATCTCTGCTTCTTTGACCAGCTCTTCAGAGGAGATAACAGACGTTCCATTTAATGCCATCTCAGATATCGCGACGCCAAGACTTATCGTCACCACATCCAAATGCGATGAGTTTTCATGCGGTATCCCCTTTTCTATATTGGAGCGTATCGATTCTGCAATATACATTGTACCGGTATGGGGGTGTAAGGTGCGCGTGAGGGTTGTTCCCAAAATGGAAGTACCGAGATAATCGGCTGCTGAAGCGATATGGTCTAAAATCCTGCCTGCAGCTGTTCAAGCCTGGCTTCATATAAAAAAATATCATCCTCGTGTTGATGCTTTTTTGCCCCCTCGGCTAAAAGAGTGTATTCCGTTATAAGTTCTGCTCGAACGATATCGTCAAATTCACTGTCAAGATGTTTTTCCAAGGCTTTGACCCGGAGAGGAGCGCTCTCCCGATGTTTCATTGAGAGTTGATCCTCTGCATCGATATATTTATACGTCAATTTTTGCGGTACCAGATCGATCTTCTCTTCTCTGAGCAGACGCAACCAGAGGTCATAATCTTCGTACACTTCTAACGACTCATCAAAACCGCCGAGACGCTCAAAAAGTTTTTTCTGCATCAGTACAGATGACGTCGCGATGTTGCAAAAAGCCAATGCCGTCTTGAAAGTGACCGTCTCCGGCTTATGGTACTTTTTAGGGAGAGGCATCTCTCTCTCACCGCTTATCCACACTTCATCCGTGTACATGACCTTTGATGCCTGGTTCTTTTGATGATGTGCGATTTGAAACGCAATTTTTTTGGGATGCCACGTATCATCCGAATCCAAAAAGGCGATCCATTCGTTTGAGGCCATCATCACGCCGTTGTTACGCGCTGAAGAGACCCCCATATGCTTCTGACGAAGAAGACTCACCTCATCATACACCTTCGCCACTTCGCTCGTCGCATCGGTAGAGCCATCATCCACTACGATGATCTCATCTACACGGTACGACTGCGCTAATACAGAATCGATGGCACGGGCTAATGTGGCGACACGGTTGTAGGCTGGGATGATGACTGATATTTTCATACTCAAGTCAGCTTACCAGACCTTAAGTTCATTGTAAAGACTGTCACGCTCAACAGGCGTAAATCCTGTATCTTTGATCTGGTCGATGAACTCCTGAAGTTCGACACCATTGGCACTTGCAGCACCAGCGGCGGAGTTGATCGACTCTTTTTCGATCGTACCGTCAAGGTCGTTGGCACCAAACTCTTGGGATAAGAGCGCGAGTTTAATGGTCGATGTCACCCAGTAGGCTTTAAGGTTCGGTACATTGTCCAAGACCAGACGGCTGATGGCCATTGTCTTGAGGATCTCGTGCGCCGTCATGAACTCTTTGATGTTCAGAAAGTTGTTTTCGCTCTGGTAGACCAGCGGGATGAAACAGTTAAACCCGCCCGTCCTCTCCTGCAGTTCGCGGATACGCATCATATGGTCAATGCGGTCTTTACGTTTTTCGACATGACCGAAGAGCATGGTCACGTTGGACTTTCGTCCGCGGCTGTGCCATTTCTCATGGATCTCAAGCCACTGAGCAGAGGTAACCTTTCCTTTACAGATGTAGTCGCGTACCTCTTCATCAAAGATCTCGGCACCACCGCCCGGAAGCGAATCAACACCATTTTCGATCATGATGTCGATGATCTCATCATACGATTTGTTGTACTCTTCGGACAAAAAGTGGATCTCGGCTGCCGTCAGCGCTTTTATATGCAGCTGCGGGTACTTTGCCTTGATCTTGGAGAAGACAGTGGTGTACCAGTCAAGACCGGTCTCAGGGTTATGCGCGGAGACAATATGGACCTCTTTGATCCCCCGTGCCGCTATATCATCGACAATATCCATGATCTCTTCATGTTTTAACGTATAGGGTTTGGGGTTTTTACGGCTGGCAGAGTAGGCACAGAACTTACAGACATCTTTACAGATATTGGTCGGGTTGATATGACGGTTGATATTGAAGTAGGTCTTCTTGCCATGCATCTTTATCCGTCTCTCATTTGCCAATTCACCCAGTTCAAAAAGGTCCATCTCATACAGGCTCAACGCCTCGTCAAAATCGATTCGTTCGCCCGCTTTAATCTTGTCAACTATATTCATATTTCATCGTTTCCTACAAAATTGTCTAATTATTGACCGCATTATAGCAAAAGCTATAGGGTGCGTTGTGCTAAAATAAAAACTACAATAAAAAGATAAACTTTTAGGAAACTATCCCTTATGAACATCCAAATAGCTATAGAAGATCTTCTCGAAAGAAATGCAAAAGATTTTGAGATCTCCAAACTTTTTAAAAACCATATCGCTGAGTATAAAGCCTCCCTGCCCAAAGTCTTCGAACAGTCTCAAGGCAAAGACTTTCTAGTCAAACACACCAAAAAATTCGACCAGATACTTGCCCTGATGTACAAGACCGTTCTGCGTCGCATGTTTGGCAACTACCTGCCGATGCGCGGTTCTATACCTATCGCCCTTGTTGCACTGGGCAGTTACGGGCGCGAACAGCTCTGTGTACACAGTGACATCGACTTGATGATCGTCTATGTAAAGTGCGAAGGTTACAAAACCGATGCTATCATTGAGAAACTTCTCTATCTGGCATGGGATGCAGGATTAAAACTGGGACACCGGGTTCATGAGGTCGGTGACTTAGAAAAAGCAGCCTCCGAGGATATCACGATTCGTACAGCCTTTATGGAAGCACGTATGATCATCGGCTCGCCGTTCACCTGGCATGCGACGCAGAACACTTTTACAAACATTCGCCATACCAATCCAAAAGAGTATATTCTCGCCAAGATCGATGAAGCACATGAAAGACGAAGAAAATATCCCAGTTCAATGCAGCCCAACATCAAAGAGAGTGTCGGTGGACTACGCGACTCACAGCTCCTCTTTTGGATAGCCGTAACGGTATACGGTGTCACTGCTCAAAAAGAGCTGATCGGAGTTGTATTTACAGATGAGGAGTACCGGGAGTACCGTATTGCGTTGGAGTTTCTCTTTCGTGTCCGTTCTGCACTGCATCTCCTCAGTAACAAACAGCAAGATCAGCTGACTATGGATCATATGCCCCGTATTGCAAAGATGCTCGGGTTCAAAGACGAACGCAAGATGGTCACACGGCTTTTAGAGGCGATGTGGCGCATTGACAACTTTTCACAGATCTTTATCAAAAAAATCATACGTCCCTTTCTCTACGAAGAGCAGGCTGTTCACACCTACCGCCATCAACGCATCGGTAACGGGATATATATCATCGATGATCGTCTCTTTAGTACCTACGGTAACAAAAATGACAACATTGAACCCCTACTCAACATCCTGATCAACCTGGAGGATAAGCCCTGGCGATATGATCCAAGTCTCTTAAAGCGTTTTACCTATGCCCATTTTCCTTATCCGTTGAATAAACGCGTTAATACCCTTTTACGTCAACTCTTTGAACGCCAGCACAGTTACTCCTTTTTACATCTCTTCTTAAAAGCCGGGGTCTTGCAACACTTGATCCCTGCATTTAAAAAAGTACTGAATCTACCGCAATTTGACGGCTATCATCAATACCCCGTTGATCTGCACTCGATTGAATGTATAAAGGCATTGGAAAATATCAGCGTTCCTTTTATAAAAGGACTTTATGACGCTCTGACACCCAAAGAGAGAACACTCCTCAAGATTGCCACGTTACTGCATGACACAGGTAAAGGACGCAAGCAAGATCACAGTGAGGTCGGTGTAAAACTGATCGTTCCCTTTACCAAACGCCTTGACTTTACAAAAGAGGAACAAGACCTTACTGCACTCTTGGTCAGACATCATGTCTTGATGACCAATGTCGCTTATAGAGAAAATCTCAACAATGAGAAGACCCTCTATAAATTTATGTCAAATATTAAAACACAAAAAAATCTCACACTGCTTTATATCCTTACCTATGCTGATGTTAACGGTGTCGGACCGGGAACCTGGACCACTTTCTCTTCAAATCTCCTACGTGAACTTTATGATGCAGCAATGGAGATCTCGCAACAAAATGAACGTATCAGTGATGCTGCCAAACGGATTGCCATAGAAAAACGGATTAAAAACAGAGAGAGCTTTAAAGAACTGCCGCGCACTATGCAGAAAAAAGTCTTGGGTATTGACTCCAATCTATTCTATTTTCAGCACTCTCCTGAAGAGATCATCAATATCGCCAATGAAGCACGCAACGTCAAAGCATACCGCTATACCCTTGACACGTCCGGCGATGGCCTGAGCATACAGATCGTCCGTCGTGTTCCGCTTAACCTGACCTATCTATTGGGGAAATTTTCCTATCTTGATGTCGCTTCCATGAAGGTTTTTACCCTCTTTGACGATCTCAAACTCTTCACGATCGACTTTTTACATCTGCCGGAATTCGACTCGCTGGAACATGTTGAAGAGATTATCGAAGATTCTTTTGATATGAGCCATAAACTGACCTTGGAACAGCCTGTTATTCATGAAAAAGAGATCGACCTCGATTGTGAACATTCCAAAACTTATGCCCAAATAAACATAAATACGGCTAACCAGCGTGGTCTGCTGGCCTATATCATGAACGCCTTTGACGAATTGGATATCAATCTCGCTTCGGCAAAGATCCACAGTACCAAGAAACGCGTGCGCGACCACTTCTTAATCGAGAAACAAAACCAAATGTGCGATAATGCCGACCAATTAATCTCTATACTCACAAAAGGCAACAATTAATGTGCGGAATCGTCGGATATGTTGGAAAACACAAAGTAAAAGATATACTGCTAGATGGTCTAAAAGAGCTTGAATACCGCGGTTATGACTCCGCCGGTATTGCCGTCTTGCAAGAAGACAATTTCTCTTTGTATAAGGCCGTAGGCAAACTTGACAACCTTGTACAAAAGACAGCCGACTTTAATCCGGAGGGGTTTGCCATCGGCATCGGGCACACACGCTGGGCCACACACGGAAAGCCGACCGAGCTCAATGCCCACCCACATCTTGGTGAGTCTTCGTATGTCGTTCATAACGGGATCATTGAAAACTATCAAGAGATCAAAAAGCGTCTTCAAGCAGAAGGGGTTCGGTTTTTAAGTCAGACTGACACCGAAGTGATCGTCCATCTATTCGAACATCATCTAAAGAGCGAACCGACCCCCTTTGATGCTTTTAAAAAGACACTTGGTGAACTGGATGGTGCCTATGCCATACTTTTAGTAACCAAGTCACTTCCTGACACGATCTTCTTTGCAAAAAACGGTTCACCGATGATCATCGGACTCGCAGAGGAGAACGAAAAGTACTTTGCTTCGTCTGATGCACCGCTGATCGGCCATGCCAAAGAAGTCGTCTATCTTGGAGACGGCGACTACGGTTATGTCTCTCCGAATGAGTTGAAAATATTCGATTACAATAATAACAGTGTCAAACCGACTCTTGCCACCCTGCCCACCTCAAAGTTATCGGCACAAAAAGAGGGCTTCCGTTTCTTTATGGAAAAAGAGGTCTATGAGCAGAGCGCTGTCATCAGCGACACCTTTATAGGACGTATCCAAGACGACGGTATTGTGTTTGAAGAGTTGGACCCTGCCCTTTTTGATGGTATAAATGAGGTCAAGTTTTGTGCCTGCGGAACCTCTTACCACGCAGCATTAGCATCGTCATACCTCTTTGAGCGCTATGCAAAGATCCGTACATCCGTCGAGATCGCAAGTGAGCTCCGCTACAAAGAGCCTTTGCTGCTAAAAGATACGCTTTTTGTCGTTATCTCACAAAGCGGTGAGACAGCTGATACACTTGAGACACTGAAAATGGCAAAAAAAGCCGGCCTGAAGACCCTGGTCATCTGTAATGTCGACAACTCGTCAATGGTGCGTCTCGCTGACGCCTCTATCTTGACTCGCGCCGGTATTGAGAAAGGTGTTGCTTCGACAAAGGCCTTTGCAACACAGATGAGCGTCCTTTGGATGCTTTCACTTTCCATCGCTGAGCAACGCAGCACCTTGACAACAGAAGAGATCAAAGCACAGATCAAGGCACTTCGCAGCGTACCGAGCTGTGTGCAAGTAACCGATGAACTTCATGAAAAAATCCGCCGTCTTTCTAAGCGTTACTTACATGGTCACGGCTTCTTCTTTATCGGTCGTGATGTCTTTTATCCTCTAGCCTTGGAGGGTGCACTCAAACTCAAAGAGATCACCTACCTGCATGCTGAAGGTTATCCAAGCGGTGAGATGAAGCACGGGCCTATTGCCATGGCAGACCCTGAACTCTTTACGATTGCATTAATGCCCAAGGGCCTGCTTTACGACAAGACTAAAAGCAATGTTGAAGAGCTTAGTGCAAGAGACAGCACGATCTGTGCCATCAGCCCGGTTGAGTTTGACAAGGCCGATGATTTTATCAAGACCCATTCACATGACCACTATATGTTGGAGTTCTTTGAGATGATGGTCGTTCTTCAACTCCTCGCTATGGAGATCTCTGTACGTCTTGGCAACGACGTCGATATGCCGAGAAACCTGGCTAAGAGTGTTACCGTTGAGTAAAAAAGAGGTAAAACAAGAGAAAGATTCAGAAGTGAAAACTTCTGAGAAAAAAAAGAGTGTGCAGAGCACACCGACAGAGCGTGACCACTATGTCTACGAAACCATTATTGCCGAGATTGGCTACTAGAGCAGTTCGACCTCTTTCTCTTCCCCACTAAAATATTTTATCAACGCGTTTCTGTCGACACTGTTGTTCGCACCACGGTAGAGGTTCTCTTCAAGCTGGAGTAAGGCAGCTTCTACAATCGCACTCTCCTTTTTATACGGAAGGAGGAGTTCAAACAGCACCTTGTCACTTTTAGCATTTTTGATCTGCTGCTCTAGAGGTGTACTCTTGCTCGTTTTAGGTTTACGCTCTGCACGGTTATGCATCATCAACCATACAAACAGTCCCCCCATACCAAAACCTGCCAACGCGGCATACAACAGATCCGGCCAATCAGCGCCAGTTACGACGACCTTCTCCCCCGGTTCCGGTCTATCTTTGATCGCCTGTGAGACTTCTATTTTACGCTCAGATGCATTTTGAACGGTAGACACATGTGCAACGCCGCCGGTCACAGTGATATCAATAGCTCTGCTCTCTTTTATGACCTCTTTTTGGGTCGCTTTGTCAAAATAGCGCAGTTTAAGCGGTGGAATCGTGTATGATCCGTCAGCGATAATAACGATCTTTTGCTCAAAGCTTCCCTTATAATCTTCGCCTTCTACTCTGGTCTTGATCTCCGGTTCGTTTGCGTAGATCACCGCACCTTCAATGTCCAGAGTATACTTTTTGATATCGTCAAGATTACCGACACCATCGATAGAAACAGTAAGGTTAAGCGGTTTGTTTGCAGCGACCGTTGTTTTATCCACATTTACGTTAATGTTAAAGTCACCGTAAAGTTCCAGTCTGTTTGGCAGCGCTTCCACATCAAGGGTCAAGGCGTTTGAAAAGACCTTGGTATAACGCAGCTGTTGGCCAAAGGCATTGCTGAAGAATGGGTCTATCCCGCGTTGACGCTGCTGCTGAACAAGCTGTCCGACATTGGCCGTGACTGTTGGGATGCTAAGTTCTCCGCTCTTTTGGGCAAAAAGAAGATAGCTGTAGGTCTTCGTTGTGTATTCCCCCTCTACCCCTTCTTTAACGTCCGCCATCTTTTTAACCCAAAAATCTTCAAACTTCGGCTCTTCGATTTCAAGTTTATATACGGGGACATTCGGTTTTTGTTTAAAGACCATGTCAAAACGAACCAGCTCCCCGACACGCGCTTTATCTTTGGAGAGATGAATGTCAAGAACAACAGGAGCACTTTTGTCTTGTGAAGGTTCAACGATCTTCACATTCACCACTTTACTCATCTCCACTCCGCCGTTGATAAGCACCTTGTAACTTGGGATCTTAAGAGACTCTTTCGGTGTAAATATATAACTTTTTGAAACTGTCTTTTGATAGTCTCCATTGATTATGCTGATATTCTGTGAACTTGAAGTGCTTAAAACCGGATTGCCGCCGATCTCGGTAATGTCAGGGAATTCAACATCTTTTCCGACTGCCGTGATGGTATAAGTAACATCATCTCCCCTGTAAAGTGCATTTTTATCCACACTCACTTTGACATCGGCAAAAAGAAAGATCGGCAGCAGCAGCAGAGCCGCTAACTTACCAAGCAGTTGTCTCTTCATGAGGACCTCCTTCTGTTTTTAATGGCACCATCAAGGTCTTGATACCCCGTTTGTCTAACATCTTCTCATATTTACGCTCTTGCATATCGCTTATTGGATCTTCTTTGACTTCACCTTGGTTCATCTTACCCTGCTCTTTGTCAGATTTATCTTCTTTTTTCTCTTGCTCTTCTTTGGCTTGCTTCTCTTTTTCTTCTTGTTCTTTTTTTTCTTGATCTTTTTTAGAGTCACCAGCTTTGTCCTGTTGCTCCTGCTCACTCTCTTTGTCAGAACTCTGATCTTTCTTTTGATCCTCTTTATTCTCTTGCTGGTTCTCTTGTTTGTTCTTGTCGTCTTTCTTTTGATCGTTCTTTTTGTCTTGATCATCTTGATTTTGGTCTTGTTTTTCTTGCTCTTCTTTCTGTTTTTTCAAGAGCTCCAGGTTGAACTTTGTATCTTCATCATCACCAAGCTTTAGCGCCTCTTCATACGTCGCGATCGCTTCATCGCTCTTTTGCGTATTGGCATAAGCATTGCCCATATTGTGGAGGGCTTTCGCTCTAAGTTCACTTTTGTTGACCTGCTCATACTGCTTCAGTGCTTCATCATACTTTTTCTCTTTATAGTAGGCATCTCCGAGGTTGTAATGGAGATCATCGTTTTTATCTTCTATCGATTCATACAGTGCGGCGGCCTCGCTGTAGTGTTCATTTGCATAGGCCTCTTTCGCTTTTTCCAGTGTTCTGAAATCCAAAAGTCCGCCAAAGAGGGTCATCCCCATCAATAGTGTTAGTGCCGCAGATCTAAACATCTTTTCTCCTTCTTGAAGGCATGGAGTAAAGTGCTATAAAGAGCAGTACCAAGGCTGCTGACAACGGATAATAAAAGAGCTCTTTCACGTCTCTGATGGTCGACTCCTCTTCGTTTTTCTCACTGAAACGCTGTTTTATAGCCTGCGCCAAGGCGTCAATATCATTGTTTTTAAGTGAGTACTCCATGTAGGCACCCCCGCTTTGGAGTGCAAGCTCTTTGATCTTTTCATTAAGACGCACCACTACGATGTCTCCTTTTGCGTCCGTCAAAGCACCTTTTTCATCAGGAATAATGCCCCCTTTTGTGGTACCGATGTTATACGCAAAGAGAACAATATTATGTTTTTTGGCATAAGCGATCTCCTCTGAAAAGTCCGCATTGTCCCCGCCATCACTAAAGAGGATCAGCGCTTTCTTTTCGCTCTCTTTTAAGAGATCATTGGTCACTTCCAGAGCATTCATCACTGAGGTTCCCCTCAATCTGACAGAATCCAGGTTCATGTTCTTGACCAGATAATCGAGTGTCGCAAAATCCTCGGTCAGCGGCGAGATCAAAAAGGCCCGGGAGCTGAACCCGATAACCCCTATCTTCGCCTCCTGAAAGTCACCGCTGAACTCCTTGAACTTCTTCTTTGCCAGCGCCAGACGATTCGGATAGACATCGTTGGCAAACATCGAACGTGAGATGTCAAAAGCGGCCATGACATCGATAGTGCTTGAGCTGACTTTGATCTCGCCATTGTCAATATAGGGGCGCGCCAGCGCTGCTATCATCAAAGCTGAAGAGAGCAGGAGAAAACTGTTTTTGACAACTGGGCTTAAAAAGCTGTCTGAGAGCTGCAGCTTCTTTAAAATATCCGCTTCAAAATAGTGGCTGAGGCTTGTTCCCTTTCTAAAGAGCATCACTGCAAACGGCAAAAGCAGGATCAGAAGCAACAAAAATTCGGGGGACTTAAACTGCATAACGTCTCCTTCTGACAAAGATATAGAGGAACATCAGCGCGATAGCTGCACCCAATGGGTATTGGTAGAAGTAATGTTTTTTGACATACTTGTTCGCCTTGATCTCACTCTTTTCCAGAGTGTCGATCTCGTCATAGATCGCTTTGATCCGTTCGCCCGTGCTCGCTTGATAAAACTTGCCGCCCGTCTCTTTGGCGATCTCTTCAAGTATCTCAGGCTCAAAGTCTCCTCTGCCTCCGACACCGATGACATAGACCTTGATGCCATATTTCTTAGCGGTCTTGATCGCCACATCAAGCGGGATAGTCCCGGCATTATCGATGCCGTCTGTTAACAGAATAGCGATCTTATGTTTTGCTGTTGAATCTTTAAAGAGCTTAGAACTCATAAAGAGCGCTTCATAAAGTGCCGTGCGCTGTTTACCCGCTATACCGACATCGATCTTCTGTAAAAGTTCACTAATACTTTTTTTGTCATACGTAAGAGGGATGGCGACATAGGCAAAATCGGCAAAAATCGTGAGTCCAAGTTTGTCATGCTCGCGCTTGTTCAAAAAGTCCAGGACAATATTTTTGACAATGCCAAACTTGTCATACTGCTCCATTGACCCGCTGGCATCCAATAGCAGTGAGATCTCATACCCTTTATCGTTCTGCACAACGACCTCATCCTCTTTGATGGGACTGGCTAGAGCGGTCACCAAAAGAGCAACCATTAAGATCTTCAAAGCATTGATCAGAACACTCTGCTTTTGGGCTACCTTTTTTAACATCGGCATGTTCGGCAGGATCAGTCGCTGGCGTTTTGCCTTACAGAACTTTTCACAGATGACAAAGAGCGCCAGCAAGAGAAAGAGGTAAGGATATTCAAACACAATGTTACCCACGGCCGACCTCCTTCATAAAGGCGTGCATCTTAGCCTTCAGCTCTTCATCGAGCACAGGCACCTCTTTTTTAAATTTGTAGGCCTCCAGCTCAACTAAAAGCTGTTCCAACTCTTGACGCTGGGTCTCATTGACGGCATATTGTGCCAGATGAGAAAACGCATAGGCACTCTTTTTCGCATCACCGAACTCAAATTTTTGCAACAGTTTTATTGCCATTTCTTGTTGTGTGAGCGGCTCTTTCTTTGTAAGACGTTTATAAAGTAAAAAGCCCAGAAGAGTTATGACGATCACCGTCACACCCACAATACCCAACAGGTAATAGAGTGAATAGTCCGTAACGTCAACAAGCCCTTTTATATCGCGCAGTTCTTCCATAATCAGTGCCTAAAGAGTGAGGAGAGCTTAACAAACGGCTCTTCATCGGTATAGATTTTTGTGTGTCGAATACGGTGCTGGTTAAAGTGCAGCTCCAACTTCTTGTCATGTGCTTCAAGCGCCATTTTATACTCTTTTATGATCTTAGGCGATAGCATGAACTCTTCGTTTTGCATGGTGTTAGGGTCGACCAGTTCCATCTCACCGAAGAGTTTTGGCTCCTCTTCAAAACGGTCGCGTACCATCACGGCAAAAAGTTCATGTTTGTTCAGCAGGGAGAGGTCGACGTCACCGTAAAAATCCCCTACGATAAAGATAAGGGACTTTCGTTTGATCCGCTCGTTGACATAACGGACAAAGGCACTAAAACTGCTCTCTTTTTCCAAAGGGTCCAATCCCAGCGCTTTTTCCAGTGTGATGTGCAGCGAGCCCATCTTTTTGGTCGGCGGCATAAAGAACTCTTCTCTGTCTGAGAAAAAGAGCGTGCTCAAACGATCATCGTTTTTAAGTGTGGAGTAGGAGATAAGGGCCAGGATCTCTGCCATCAACTCCTGTTTGAAACGTTTTGATCCAAAATAGATACTGCCGCTCACCATAAAAGCCACCACGATGTTGAGTTCGCGCTCTTCGTTAAAAAGGTTGACAAAAGGCCGTCCTGCCTTGGCTGTCACTTTCCAGTTGATCTTACGGACATCATCACCGATCTCATACTCGCGAAGCTCTTTAAAGTCGAGTCCGTTGCCTGAAAACAATGATGGCGATCCGCCTGCGTTTTGACCAAAGATATTGCGTCTGGTCTTAATTAAGATCTCTTGAGTTTTATCGAGAAACAATCTTAGCCCCTACGGCAATTTGATAGTTTGCAGGATCTTCGTCACGATATCGTCGGCACTCACACCGGCCGCTTCAGCCTTGTAGTTCAAGATAATACGGTGTCGAAGCACGCCATGTACGACATCGGCGATGTCAAGCGGTGTCACAAAGTCATTGCCGCGAATGTAGGCGATGGCCTTGGCAGCCTTATAAAGGTTGATCGACGCACGTGGACTTGCCCCGTATTCGAGGTAATCGGCGATGCCGCTCACGCCATACTTCTCAGGCTCACGGGTTGCATAAATCAGTTTTACGATGTACGCTGTAACAGCGTCATCAATATGTACTGTCTCAACATCCTCACGCATCGCGATGACATCAGAGGCATCTGCCACTTTCTCGATGACACCGAAGTTACGGTTAGCCACACGGTTGACGATCTCGATCTCTTCGTCGAAACTGTTGTAGTTGACATTGACTTTTAGCATAAAGCGGTCCAGCTGCGCTTCGGGAAGCTGGTACGCTCCCTCTTGTTCCACCGGGTTTTGCGTCGCAAGGACCAAGAAAGGCTCGTCAAGTTTGAAGGTATCTTCGGCGATAGTGATCTGTTTCTCCTGCATCACTTCCAAAAGTGCTGACTGTACTTTTGCCGGGGCACGGTTGATCTCATCTGCCAGAAGCAGGTTGGTAAATGCCGGACCGCGTTTGACCTTGAAGGTTCCCTCTTTCTGATCGTACATCTCGGTACCGACAATGTCGCTCGGCAACAGATCCGGTGTAAACTGCACGCGTTTAAAATCAAGCCCCAGTGCTTTTGCCAACGCGTTGATCGCTGTTGTCTTTGCCAGACCGGGAACACCTTCGACCAGAATATGACCGTCACTTATCAGCCCGATCAACATTGCATCGATCAGCTCTTCTTGACCGACCATAACCTTTTTGACTTCGAGTTTAATAGCATCTATTTTTGCTTTCAAAACAATCCTTTAGTGACATACTTTATAGATATACAAATCGGAGCAATTATATTCCGACATCACTAATCTTAAGTAAACGTCCTAACACCTCATCATAAGGCTTGACACATGAATCTAATATTGTGCGAAAACTACTCACCCATCACTGTGACAACGATCTCACGAGAGCCCCCGTGGTCGCGGTGTTCACCCAGATAAATACCTTGCCAAGTGCCTAAGTTGAGTCTACCGTTAGTCAGGGGAATGGTTACCGAGCTGCCCAGTAGCGAAGCTTTAAGGTGTGCCGGCATATCGTCGTCACCTTCATAAGTGTGTTTAAAATAGGGTTTGTCATCACATGTGTCATTCAAAAATGCTTCCATATCTCTTCGTACGGAGGAATCGGCATTTTCATTGATAGTAAGCGAAGCGCTGGTATGCTTGATAAAGATATGCACAATACCGTTTTGAATTGAACATGACCCTAAGAGATCCTCTATCTCTTGCGTTACAAGATGAAACCCACGCGGATATACGCGTAAACGAAAACTTTTTTGAAACATATTGCTCTCCTTTTTAACTATCTTAATCTAACATAAAAAGAGAGTTCAGTTATTGTCACCTCTCTATGTTAGTGGTAACAAGGTCTCCTATTTAGCTCAGAATTATCAATAAACCAAATATTTTAAAGTTGCACATGATACACTTTAATTAATTACTCTTATATTGCTACGAGGCTTCCAGATGAATACAAAAACAAAAATCCTCCTTATTGTTGCCATGATATTTCTTGGATTGGTGACTGCCACCATTATTAATGTCGCTATCAATTTCAGAGACTATGCGTACAACAATGCCATCGAGAAATCTAAGATGACAGCCGAGATCGTACGGGACGGGTTGACTGCGCATATGGTTAATGGGATTATGGACAAAAGGGAGTTTTTCCTGCGTAATATCGCCAATGCCAAAGATGTCGAAGCTCTATGGATCGTACGTTCCGAGAGTGTCGTTGCCCAGTATGGAAAAGGATTTAAAAATGAGAGTGTTCGAGATCTTATTGACAAAAGTGTTCTAAAAGAGGGCAAAATGGTTCGAGAGATCATGGAGAACGCCGATAAAGCGATTCTTCGTGTCAGTATTCCCTATATCGCCAGCGCTTATGGCTCACCTAATTGTCTTCAATGCCATGCCGTACAGGAGGGTGACGTGTTAGGCGCTATCAGTATGGAGTTCAATATTGACGATATCCGTCAGGCAGGGACACTGACCATTGCAAAGATATTCGGTATCAACCTTATTTTCTTGATCATTGCAGTTTTTATCACTAATCACTATTTTAAACCCTATATGCATCTTTTTCTTAATCTCCAACAAGGCATTAAAAAAGCGCATTTGGGTGACTTTACGCACCGTTTCACCACAGAGATCAAGGGTGAAGAAAGCAGTGTCGCTGAGGAGATGAACAGTCTGTTTGAAAAGATGCAAGACGCCTTCGGACATATCAAAGAGGAGCTCAGCACCTTTATCTCACGTAACAATATCTCATGTGACGATCCTCTTTATGAGGCCAGAAATATTATTCATGAACTCTCCAATATCTATAAATTCAAAAAGACAATAGAGCTGGACAAAGACAAATACGCCATTTATGAACGTATTTACAGCCTTTTGGAGAACAAGTTCGATCTCAAGCACTTTGCACTTTATGAGGTCAACCATGCTCGCAAGGAGAGAAAGCTTCTTTATATCACCCATGGTGAGAGCTTCTGTTCCCACAAGGCTGACACGGACGCTCTTGAATGCCGCGCGTACAGAACCTCGACCGATATTATCTCAACTGACTTCCCTGAACTCTGTTCCGCATGTACACAAAATGGAGAAACTGAGTATGCCTGTGTACCATTCAACATCAACAATGACTACTCGTTTGTTCTCTCCATCTCTTCCAAACGTGCTGAAGAGCTGGGAGATATCAGTAGTAAACTTCACAGTATCGAGAACTATTTAGAAGCGGCCAAACCTGTTATTGAGAGCAAGATCCTCATGGATGTCCTGCGCGAATCTTCACTGAGAGACGGGCTTACCGGCCTTTACAATCGACGTTTCCTCGAAGAGTATATAGAGCACGAACAGGCGCATATCAAAAGGGATGGTACGGCTTATGACATCATGATGATCGACATCGACTTCTTTAAACTGATCAATGACACCTATGGACACGACGCCGGCGATATTGTGATCGAAACCTTGTCCGGTATTTTGACATCATCTATCCGTGAGTCCGATATGGCCATACGATACGGAGGGGAAGAGTTTTTGATCTTACTACGTCACTCTACACATGATGCGACGATGAAGATCGCATCCAATATTCACGACTCTTTTAAAGAGCATAAGTTTACTTTCGGTAATGAAAACGTTGAAAAAACCCTCAGTATCGGTATTGCCAAATTACCGGACGACAATGACTCCATATGGAAAGTTATTAAATACGCTGACATAGCTCTGTATGCAGCAAAAAACACAGGACGAGACAAAATCGTGGAGTTCACTTCAGATATGTTTGATGGGTATTAAACGTCTCAAAAGTGAGTAATCAAAACAGACCTGCCTGGACTCGTATCTCTTGGCAGGCAATTTAAATACGGTATTGTGACTGACACTGATTATAGAGCACCCAGGCCTATTGTATATGAAATAAGATAGGCTCCAGACTATGCTGCTTCATGCTTTCTTAACATTTCAGACCATTGCGTTGCTTCATTGTATTTTTGGTAGAAAGTCAGCATAATTCTTTTTACTAAAATTAGGATTCCCATGCAGGCACAACTTTCAAAATTACACGTACGCTTTATTCAGACACAAAAGAGTTTTTCTCTCCTTAAAGATGATAATAGTCAAGGTGATGTACTTGCACATGAACAGCTCTATATTAAAAACAATAGTAGTTTTTACTTCATTAACAAAGGTGATCTGATTCAAGACGAAAAAGCAATAACACTACTTTTTAAAGAGCCTAATGATTATCTTAACACACTGCGATGCGAGGTCTCAGCAGTGACCATTGAAAAAGGGAGCGATATGTATGACGATGCCCTGCTCTTTTTTCATGTCGATGAAGCAGATGTGAAGCAGCTTCTTCTGCTTAGCACTGAAAGAATTAGTGATACATGATTTTGTCTGCATAAAGGGTACCTCTAAATTCTTACGTTCACCGGATACATTGACACGCAAGCAAAATATTTTTCTATGCTGTCATAATATAAATGAGAATTTGGATATTATAAGATAACTTAATAGAGTAACAAAGAAGAAGAAAATGAGTCGGACAAGTGAATTTGCCATTGTATTTTTATTGACACTTTCACCACTTTTAGGTGATGAAGCTCTTGTCGCTCAAGAAAATTCTTTACTGCTCAGCTCATGTGGCGCGATACTTTTTCTGGTCATCATCCTTCTCTTCATAATCAGACGAAATAAAAAGCAGAATAAAGCATTCAAAGAAGCTATTGAAACAGTTCAGGAAGAAGCTGTTGAAGCCGAACGTGCTAAAGATACCTTTTTAGCCAACGTCAGCCATGAGACACGAACACCGATGAATGCTATTATCGGATTAAGCCATATTCTTCTTCAAAGCAACCTCAACCACTCACAAAAAACGAACATCACAAAGATCAAACGTTCTGCCGAACATCTATTGGCAATCACAAACGATATCCTTGATTATTCAAAGATCGAAGCCGGTAAACTCGAGATCAATGACACCCATTTTGAGTGCAGTGAGTTTTTTGGCAACCTTGCAGACATGATGGGTATCAATGCTGTTGATAAAAAGCTGGATCTAATTTTTGATATTTCAGAAGAGGTCCCGGATGTTCTCATAGGTGACCCGCTTCGTATCAGCCAGATCCTTATCAACCTGCTCAATAATGCCATTAAATTTACCGATAAAGGTAATGTTATTTTACGCGTGAGTATCACAGAACATAAAGAGAACACCTACAATGTCAAATTCGAAGTCAAAGACACGGGTATCGGACTGAGTGAAGAGCAAATATCCAAACTCTTTCATGCGTTTGACCAAGCTGACAACAAAATCAATCGCAAGTACGGTGGGACCGGGCTTGGTCTGGCAATTTCAAAAGAGCTTGTTCAGAAAATGAGTGGAGAGCTCAAGGTCAAAAGTACCTTTAGAGAAGGCAGTACTTTCTACTTTACACTCCCGCTGAAAATCTCAGAAACCGCTTCGAAAGCTGAAAACAGACATATAAAGCGTCTACTGATGAACAAATCTATTCTCATCGTCGAGAAAAACCACTATGCCGCACAACTGCTTACCACTATTCTTTCACATAACCTTGCACTGCCAAAAATAATACATACCGTCGAAGAGATGAACACTCAACTCACTTGGATGCACTATGATGCTATCCTAATTGACTCACGATTTTTGCCGAGTATCACAGACAAGAAACAGTTGTCTGCAAGAAGTGATGCGCTTGTATTGCTGAAATATGAAGTTCTTACGGATCCGACTGAACATAATATTCGATTTGACTCAACCATCACAAAACCATTTTCTTACTATTCTGTTTTAAGTTCTATGAGCGACATCTTCGCTAAAAACATTACTGTCAATGCTGTCAAACAGACACAGACAACCTTTGACGACATATTGGTACTCAGAGGCAGCAAGATCTTGCTGGCAGAAGACAACGAAGGGAACCAAATGGTCGTTGAAGGTCTTTTGGAAGGAAGCGGCATAGAGCTTACAACAGTGATCAATGGGCAAAAAGCCGTTGAAGCTGTTTTCAATAGACCCGATGAGTTTGAACTTATCTTAATGGATATCAATATGCCTGTCATGGATGGATATGCTGCAACTTCGATCATCCGGGAGTACCAAAAATATGACAATATACCCATTGTTGCTATGACCGCGAACATCACAGAGATCGACATAGAGAAATCAAAAAGTTTTGGGATGCAGGAGCATCTCAGTAAACCGATCAATGTCGAAAATTTCTACAAGGTCCTATTACAGTTCATTAAACCGAAAGTCGCAAGAGAAGAGGTCCAAGTCAGTAAAGAGGAACCCTCTGAAAAACAAAATCCTGTTTCTATAGGAACGTTGCCAGGCCTGGATACAGAGGGTGGTCTTTCGCGTGTTAATGGAAATATCAAGGCCTACCAAAATATTCTTTTTAAATTTGCTGATCTGTTCGAAAACATCACACAGGAATTCAGAGCACAGATTGATTCAGGCGCTTTTGATGAGGGAAGAGCTTTGGCCCATAACCTTAAAGGTCTTTCCGGTAATGTTGGGGCAAATGATATCTTTGAATTAGCCAAAGAACTTGAAGATGCTTTCAAAGACCACACAGGCGAGTTTACGCCACTTATTGATGCGATAGATACGAAATTAAAACCATTGATCCAGGCGATCCGTTCACTAAAAGTAGTTGGAACTGATCAACCCGAAGTTACCAAAGAGCCTATTTCTACCAAAGTAATGCGTACTCTGTTAAGTGAACTTTATATCAATGCAAAAAAGAAGAAAGCACGTGAAGTAAAAAATATCTGCAAAGAGATCAAAGGCTATGCGTGGCCTTCAGCACATCAAAAAACAATAAACGCTATGCTAGTTGCGGCTGAAGGTTATAAATTTGACCATGTGCGAAAAGAGATAGAATCCATCATTCCAGAAATTAAAAACAGACCAGAAGGTTAAAAATGGCAACAGTAGATGTATCCAAATCAAAAATCTTAATCGTTGATGATAATCCTGTCAATATTGATATTTTGCTGGAGCTTCTTGAGGGGTTTGATGTTCGTGCCGTTTTAGATGGGATGAGTGCACTAGAGGCTGTTAATGAGGAGTTGCCTGATCTGATACTGCTTGACATCACTATGCCGGGTATGGATGGCTTTGAGGTCTGCAGACGTTTAAAAGCAGATCCAAAGAGCAAAAATATTCCAGTTATCTTTTTAAGTGCCAGTGCAGATGACGAGAGTATCGTCAAAGGTTTTGACCTGGGAGGCGTGGATTACGTCACAAAACCTTATTTGGCAAAAGAGATTGTTGCACGGATCCAGACACATCTTACACTGCGAATGGCTATGCGTACTTTAGATAGACTGGCCAATCTTGACGAGTTATCCGGCATCTCAAACCGGCGTCAGTTTTTTGCCCGTGCATCTAGACTGTTTGATCAGGCAAAAGATAAGAATATACCTTTATTTCTGTTTATCATTGACATCGATAAATTTAAAACTATTAATGACACTTATGGCCACGCTACCGGTGATAAAATCATCAGGGGATTTGTAACTAAAGTCAAAAAAAATCTCCCGAAAGCCCACTGTTTTGCTCGACTGGGCGGAGATGAGTTTGTATTGATATTGGCTGGGATGCGTAAAGATCAAGCGAGAGATCAGGTCGAACAACTTCTTCTCAACATTGAACAGACAGATATCATTCCCGGGAGTGATATATCAATAACGATCAGTGTAGGGATGGGGGAGTTGAAAGCAAAGGACAGAGATATTGATGAGCTCCTTGCACGGGCAGATATCAACCTGTATGAAGCTAAGAAGACAAGAAACAATCTTTACGGATAATATAAACACTATAAACCAATACACAAGGAACAGGAACAAATGGAACTAAACAAACATACCTATAAGATACTAATTGTTGATGATAACGCGGTCAACATAGATTTTCTTGTTGAGCTACTCAAAGAATATGATGCAAGGACTGTCTTGGATGGTCCCAGCGCATTGGAGGCAGTGAAAGAGGAAAAACCAGATGTTGTTCTACTCGATATAAGAATGCCTGGAATGAATGGTTTTGAGGTGTGTAAAATCCTACAAGCCTCTGCTGACACAAAAGATATCCCCATTATTTTTCTCAGTTCCGATCATGATACGCAAAGTATCATCCATGCTTTTGAAATCGGCGGGGTCGACTACATCTCCAAACCCTACAAGACACAAGAAGTACTGATCCGGATTCAGACCCAGCTAAAGCTAAGAAGAGCACTGGAACTGCTTGAGAATCGCTCCCTTTATGATGAGTTAACAGGGGTTGGAAGCCGTCGCAAATTTTTTGAAGATGCTGATCGCTGGATGAAACAGTCGGCTGCAGGCATCCCTTTTTACCTTTTCATTTTGACCATAGACCGTTTTATTGATATCAATGACGAACATGGCTACCTGAACGGAGATGAAGTCATCAAAGCCGCTGCAGTCATCGTAAAAAAATCAGTAAAGATCGGTTACGCTCTCTCACGCTTTGGTGGTACTGAGTTTTTCCTTGTCTTTACAGGCACGACTGAAGAAGAGGCTTTAGAGCAGATCCAGGCGATTGAGGCCACCAGTAATAAAGTCCGGTTCAAACAATTCCCAGATCTTAAGATTAAGATCAATACCGGATTTTCAGCATCTGATCCCAATGACACATCTATCAATCAGGTTATCAAACGGGCGCATAAATCACGATTATAATATTGTCGGGAGTCTGTCAGCGTGACCAGTTAGAGTAAATATATAAAAAGGCTGGAAGGTTTAAAAGAGGAGAGACAGAGGTAAGCTGCCTAATGGCAGCCACATCCTGTTCCGCAGCTTTCGCCGCTAGAAGCTGGAGCAGCTTCTTGTTTCGGTGCAGCAGCTGTTGAGCATGCTGATACGCCTGGAGGTGTTGTCGGTTGAACACCGGCATTATCAACACCGCCCTCCGCATTGATCTTTTCGATCGTTGCCCAAATCGATTCTGCAGCGGCCATAAAGCGTTTAGCCGTCTCAGATTCCGGTGCAAAGTATGTCACCGGTTTACCTTCATCACCACCTGTGCGAACAGCTGGCTCAATAGGGATTTCAGCGATGATTTTTGTGTTGAACTCATCTGCCATCGGCTGTGTCGTACCTTTTCCGAAGATATCGTACTCAACACCTGTATCCGGAGCAATAAAACCTGACATGTTTTCAATGATACCCGCGACAGGGATATTCAATTTCTTGAACATATCCAGAGAACGGCGTGAGTCATCAAGAGAGACCATTTGTGGTGTTGTCACCGTTACACCGGCAGTTACAGGAACCGACTGAGCAAGCGTAAGCTGAGCATCACCCGTTCCTGGAGGCATGTCAATAACAAGACAATCTAGTTCAGACCAAAGGATGTCGCGTAAGAACTGCTCAATTGCTTTCATGATCATAGCACCACGCCAGATCAGTGATTGACCATCTTCCATTAGTGAACCCATTGACATCATTTCGATACCGTATGCCTTAATTGGAAGGACCTTGTTACCGTTAACTTCTGGTTTCATTCCTTCGACACCCATCATACGAGGGATGTTTGGTCCATATATATCAGCATCAAGAAGACCGACTTTCTTACCTTGCATCGCAAGCGCGATCGCCAGGTTAACAGAAGAGGTTGATTTACCAACGCCACCTTTACCAGAACTTACCATGATAAAGTTCTTGACTTGTGGTGCGATGTTTTTACCCTTAGAAGAGCTCTCGCGTGGCATTTTAGGTGCTTGAACGTTTACAATAACATTGGTAGCGCCTTCACGTTTAAGTGCGTCTGTCGCATCTGTTGTGATCTGAAGTGCTACCTCTGGTGCACTTGATGTAATGTCAACAGTAAAACTAACCTCTGTACCGTTAATTTGAATATTATTAACAAAACCGAATGTCACGATATCTTTACTGAAACCTGGGTAGACAACAGTTGATAACGCTGATTTTACATTTTCTTCAGTCATTTATATTTCCTTCATAGAATTTTAGTATTAGAACTTTAGCGAAATAAAATAAGACAAATATTGTCTTATTTAAATGAGGTTACTGCTTAAGGAGCGTTTTACTTATGCAGAGAACGTCATCTCTTTTGCTTCATCAGCAATTCGTTGGATAGCTTCCGGGTTGTCCATGATATCTTGAGAGATCTTATATGAACAGAATTTAGGTCCGCACATGGAACAGAACTCAGCCTCTTTGAAGACATCTTGAGGAAGTGTCTCATCGTGGTATTCACGGGCACGTTCAGAATCGAGTGCAAGCTCAATCTGTTTTTCCCAGTCAAAGGTATAACGAGCATCACTCATCGCATCGTCAACATCACGCGCACCTTCACGGCCACGAGCGATATCAGCAGCGTGTGCTGCGATCTTATAAGCGATGATACCTTCACGGACATCTTCTGCATTAGGAAGACCCAAGTGCTCTTTTGGTGTTACATAACAGAGCATAGATGCGCCGTGCCATCCACCGATAGCAGCACCGATAGCAGAAGAGATATGATCATATCCAGCTGCAATATCTGTAACTAACGGCCCGAGAATATAAAACGGTGCTTCATGACAAAGCTCACGCTGGATCTTCATGTTACGCTCGATCTGGTTCAAAGGGACATGGCCTGGACCTTCGATCATAACCTGAACATTTTTTTCCCAAGCGCGAAGTGTCAATTCACCAAGCACTTTAAGCTCACCCAGCTGTGCGTCATCAGAGGCATCAGCCAAACAGCCTGGACGAAGTGAATCACCTAACGACAGTGAAACATCGTACTTAGCACAGATCTCCAAGATATCATCAAATGCTGTGTAAAATGGGTTCTCTTTATGATAGTGCATCATCCATGCTGCCATCAATGAACCGCCACGGCTTACAATACCCATCTTTCTTTTAGCGACTTTAGGCATAGTCTGAAGCAAGAAACCTGCATGAATCGTAAAGTATGAAACACCCTGTTGTGCCTGACGCTCAAGAACTTCCAACATCGTATCGATGTTCAGATCTTCTATACGATCATTACAGTCTGCAATGATCTGATAAATCGGCACGGTACCAATAGGAATGTGTGCATTCTGAATGACACCACGTCGGATCTCATCAAGATCACCACCGGTCGAAAGGTCCATCGCTGTGTCCGCTTTATAATGTTGAGAAACTTGTATTTTTTCGATCTCACCTTCGACATCAGACGCAATAGCAGAGGAACCGATATTTGCATTGATCTTACAGTTTGCTGCAATACCGATAGCCATTGGTTCGAGGTTTTTGTGATTAATGTTAGCCGGAATGATCATACGACCTCGGGCAACCTCACTGCGAACCAACTCTGGACTAAGTTTCTCTAACTTAGCAACATATTCCATCTCTTCAGTAATAATGCCTTCTTTTGCATAATACATCTGTGTAGGGGTTTTGTCATTTTTGCGTTTTTCAAGCCACTCTGTTCTCATAGTTTATTCTCCATGCGACGGCAGCAACGGCATAGTCGCTACTTACCATCAAATAATAATCGTAATATAGTCCGCAAGACTGAAAAAGCCTCACCATTCAAAGAGTAAGCCAAAAAGTTTCAACTCAACTTAAGGGCACTCCTCAACAATAAGGTTATTAGGGTCTTTCATATATAAGACACTTTGCGATGACATTATAATGTACCCCTCCTCTATATAAGATATATCATTCCCCAGCGCATTTCGACTCAAGTATGAGTTACTATTTGTTACTAATTTTTGGTTATACAAGATTAAAGAAAGCTTTCCATCTGTATAATTTCGTAACAGTTTTAAAGGTACAGGAGATTTTTTGTCTGATATAACACTAATCTTGCTAGCTGCTGGGAATTCCAGTCGCTTTGGACTGCCTGTCAAAAAGCAGTGGTTGCGTATTGGGCATGACCCTTTATGGCAATTTGTCGCAGATCAGTTTAATTCTACTGCGTTATTTAGTAACATTCTCATAACTTCTCATATAGAAGAACTTTCCTTTATGCAAGGCTTCTGTGACTACGTGATTGTTGAAGGCGGTGAGACACGTCAGCAATCTTTGAAAAATGCCCTTGAAAATGTCTCTACTCCTTATGTATTAGTCAGTGATATTGCCCGTGCTTGTGTCGATAACACGTTAATACAAACACTCATTGATTCCAAAGAACGTGCCGATGTGATCGTACCGACACTTCGTGTCAGTGACACAATCGTGTATGGCGACAACACGATTGACAGAGATAAGATCAAACGTATTCAGACACCGCAACTTTCAAAAACAGAAGCGCTGATAAAAGCGCTTCAAACTGACGAAGAGTTTACAGACGAAAGTTCAGCGATTGTAGCAAACGGCGGAACACGTCACTTTGTTGAGGGGTCAGAAGACGCGCACAAGATCACCCATATCCATGACTTGAGAAAACTTCCTTGTATCAAAGGTCCCTCAACTGCAACACTAGTAGGAAATGGCTTTGATGTGCATGCCTTTGAAACAGGAAGAGAGATGGTGCTTGGCGGGGTCAAGATCGATGTTGATTATGGATTTAAAGCACACAGCGATGGTGATGTAGCCATTCACGCCCTCATAGATGCGCTTTTAGGCGCAGCCGGTCTTGGGGATATCGGGATGCTTTTCCCTGACAATGATGACACCTACAAAAATATCGACTCAAAAGAGCTGCTTAAAACAACCGTTTTACGTCTCCATGAATTTGGTCTTGTTATTGTCAATGCTGACATTACAATAGCTGCCGAAGCACCTAGACTAGGCAGTTATAAAGCACAGATGAAGAGCACATTGGCTGAACTTTTACACATACCCGCTTCGCGTATGAATGTTAAAGCAACGACGACAGAAAAGCTTGGCTTTATCGGCCGTAAAGAAGGTGTTGGCGTTATGGCCAGCGCGACATTACACTACTATGATTGGACACAGAACTAAATGCGTATATTAATTATTGAAAATGAGATCTATCTAGCACAGAGCATCGCCGCAAAACTTGGTGAATTAGGTCACTCTTGTGATATGAGCTCTTCAACAAAAGACGCTCTAAAACGCATCTCTTATGATGTTATTCTTCTTTCAACAAACATCAACGATCAAGATATCTATCCTGTTATTGAGGCCTATAAAGATGCTGTTGTTATCTTAATGGTCTCCTACATCTCCAATGACGCTGTTTCCAAGCCACTTAGTGCCGGTGCAAAAGACTACATACTAAAACCATTTATGATCGAAGAACTTATCCGTAAGATCGAACATTTTCAAGACTATGAGCGTCTAAAACGTCAGAATGCAACCTATCAGCGTTATCTCAAACATGTTTTTAACGGTGTTAACATTGACGAAAAGCTTGAAGAGATCGAAGTCCCTATTTTCATCTCCAGTAATTTTCAAAAATACACGGACGCTTTTGCTTTCTCTTATGCCGACATCCATAACAAGACCCTCCATTTTGTCTCATTGGCAAGCAACGATGCCTTTAGTGAAATCGAAAAACTTTCAGCAAGTACACTGATCTACGCAAACGATTTTCAAGCCATCAAAAAAGGGGATAAAAAAGCCTTTTTTGAATTGATCGAAGGTCGTGAAGCAATTGTCTCTAGTACCGACAGCATTGATGAAGAGATGGATTACACTGTTATTGAGATAAAAAGTGACAATAACGTCTTTGAACAGGGTGACATCTTGCCGATAGAAGACTATGTCAAATATATTGTGTTAAATTATCAACATAAATTTCCAGACACGGAACTATCTAAAAAATTAGGTATCTCACGCAAAAGTCTCTGGGAGAAAAGAAAAAAGTATGGCATCATCAAGAAAAAGTAGTAAACTATATATTGACCAGGAAGCCCTCTCTGCCCTAGCCCTTGTTAAGGCAGGACTTCTCTATCCTGTCACCTCTTTAATGAACAAAGCACAGACCCTGGAAGTACTGCAGACAGGCACGTACAACAATAAAGTATTTCCATTCCCTCTTATCTTAGCACCAAGCGGAAAGATCAATCAAGAAGTTTTGGCTACTGCTGCTGCGGGAGACAAACTCATTCTTGTCTCTGATGAACAAGAAGTCGGTCATCTAACCATTGAAGAGATATTTGAGATCAATCCAAAAGAACGTATTAGACAGATCTACGGAACAGACAACCTTGAACATCCCGGTGTAAAATCAACCTATAAACGTTTAGGGAAGATCGCTGTCACCGGTGAATTTGAGATCGATCTCGATCCTATTATGAAACATAAGCTAGATATTGATGCTGCCAAAAAACGTATCGGCGCCCAACATGTAACTGCGATGATGATGGGTGCAAATCCTCTACATCGTGCCCATGAGCGTCTGATTCGTCAGGCATTGGATAAAACAGATCTCATTGTCATCTTCTTACTCAAACCTTTTAGCAGTACAGACTTACAATACGACATTCGCCATGAGACCCTTACCTATTTTGTTCAAAACTTTCTGCCGACCAATCGTGTGATTATTGTGCCCTTAGAACACAGCTATGTCTTTGCTGGCTATAATGAGATTATTATTGATGCCATCGTCGCTAAAAACTTTGGCTGTAACCGCTTGACGATTGGACAGAACCATGCCGGTGTAGGTATGTATTATGACCAAAACACCAACAAGTCGATCATTGATAGATTAACAGATCTAGAGATTGAAGTGGACGTTACATCAGAATATGTCTACTGTAATGTATGCAAGACTTTAGTCAGTACGAAGACCTGTCCACACGGTCAACATCACCATATCTCGTATCATTCGGACCCCATTTTAGAGCTTATTAAACTCGGACTTCTTCCACCTGCTGTCCTAATGCGAAAAGAGATCGCTGCGATCATTCTTTCTCGACTCTTTCCCGATCGTTTTAAAAACCTTCAAAAACTCTATTACGACATTATGCCAGTCACTGGTCTGCTTGAAGAGCGTTCGGAAAAAGATTTCTATGTTGAGTTGATGAAGCTCTATCAGACCACCTCTTTGAGTTAGTCAAAGAGAAAGATACGTGTGCGTAAATTTTAGATGCAACATCTCTACTCGATATTATCTGATCCAAAGGATTTCAAATGAATTGGTTTTTTTTAACTCTCTTTTATAGTGGTTTAGTACCAAAAGCACCTGGTACAGCCGGAAGCATTGTCGCATTGCCGTTTGGGGTCCTGATCTTAGCTTACTTTGGTCCGCAAACGCTTTTTTTAGCAGCACTCCTCTTAACACTTGCTGGCGTTAAAGCTGTTAATAAATATCAGGAGAGATCCAAAACGCATGATGACAGCCGTATTGTCATTGATGAATTGGTTGGCATGTGGCTGGCCCTCTCTATAGCACCCGGGATTTTTACGCCGTTAAATGAACTTACAGTTCTTGACAATGGTATGCTTATTCAGATCGTCTTGAGTTTTATCCTGTTTCGCTACTTTGATATCAAGAAACCCTCTATTATCGGTCGCATTGACCGAGAAGCACCGGGTGGCTATGGTGTCATGTTTGACGATGTCTTGGCGGGGATCGCGGCGGGGATCGTAACGGCTATCATTTGGCAAGGTATTTTAATTTCAGGTCTCATTGCCTATCTTTAGCACACGATAAAAAGTACTACAGACAATCCTTCTTCTAATAGTTCAACACTATCTTATGATCTGAAGAGAAGATGGGCTATTTACAATATTGTATCTTTATAAAAAATCACACATACGCAAATAGAAGTGATGACTCGAAGAAATTTCATCTGTACCATTAATCATAAAGTACTCGTTTAAATTTTAATTGAAGAGGGGTAAAAAGAGGTCTAAGCGTTTAAAGAGTTACTCACTTATTAAAGAGTGAGTTTCCAGAAGTCGCTTAGTTCTGAACGTAGGCGATCTAGGACCTGCTCACGTGTCTCAGTATTGTCAAAGGCTAACATTTTCGCCAATTCTGATGCGCTGAGACGCTCAGTATAATGTTTTTCTACATACTTCATCGCTTTAGTATTTAGCTTTTTAGCGATAGAAAGCGATAGCTCTTTGTCAAAAGCAATAGTGTCCGGGTGTTCGTTGTTAATTAAAACTAAATATCCAATAGGTCTCATAAGCGTAATTTTAGCAAAAAAAAGTCTGTTTGGCTAGGGGTAAAGGGGAATTTGTGCTATTTTGTGTTAGTTGATGCGAATATACGCCAATACAGCGGTAGAGAGTCTATACAATTACTTCTAATATCTTGCTTTCAAAAGAGCAGAGATGATGATTTTATCATCATCCGATCGAATTTCGGTATGATCGCTTCGTAATCTGCGACGATTTGGTCAAACATTTTTTGTGTTTGTTACTCTTCGTAATATGACCATCAAAGAGCTCTTTCGATAAGGGAAGATCTGCTATAACTTTCGAATAGATCATCCTAGTACTATTCCTATGTTTGTTGAACTCTGTAAATGTTCTACTCAGGTATTCACGTTTTGTTGTGTGTCTGAAGCGGGCCCTGAGCATCTTCTCACGCTCTTTTATAGGGATCGACATATCAATGACTTCATCAACACGTTTAAGTCCATACTAGAGAGATAGACACCTCTTTCACTAGGACTTTAATCTCATCTACAAATGCCGGATACCGCGTATCATCGACTGCATCGCCGCGATCCGGATTTCATTGGTCATTTCCTTTTAATTATTTTTTATAAAATTGTAAGCATTTTGTGTAATATGCTCAAGTTGTGCTTCATACCCTATATAGTCAGAGCCTAACTCTTTCGCACGTTGGCGAAGTGCTGAAAGCTGTTTTGCATTTTTAAGGTCAATACACAGTGTTGGCAGCTTTGCCACCATTGCCAGTGACTCAATAGTCGAGGCGTCAATAACCGCATCATAACTGCTTAAGTCACAATCACGACTTAGACGGTTTATATCGATCTGAACACTTTCATTCATCTTCATTAATGACTCGATGTACTCATGATAAAAGAAAAGAGTATGGTCTCTATCTGTTAGCGCTATTGCTTTTGCTAACGAACCAGCACCAATAACAGCGATCTTTTTTGCTTTTATTTCATCAAGCAATTCAAAAAGGGACTCTACCGCAATAAAATCGCCAGTTAGCTTTTTGTCTTTTACTAAAACGACATCACAGGCACCGCATAACTGCGAAAGTTCACTCTGACTGTCAACGATCTCTGAAGTATTTTTTTGATACTCAGCACCAATAAATGCACCTTTTAACTGTGCATCTCGCATGTTTGAGAGTGTATAGAAAAAGTCATCTTCTCGTAT